>NZ_JBHFNQ010000037.1:0-53203 GCF_041929345.1 Floridaenema aerugineum BLCC-F46 | reverse complement strand
GTTGTGAAAACCAGGGCGGGGAGGGGGGCCCCCCCCCAACAGTTTAGAGGTTGTGTTGGGGGGGGGCTCCGGCCCCCCCAAACCGTAGGTTACGAGTATATAATTATTTTTTTTGGCCTGCATAGTTATTGGTTTTAATGTTTTTGTGGGGGTGCCTTCACCCCCCCCAAAACATACCTTTTTTGGTTGGGGGGGTTGCCCCCCCCCCCCGCCCTGGTTTTCACAACTCAGGTTCAACTCCCAAAGCACGCAATTGTGCAGCTAATCTTTCAGCACGTTGGCGTTCTTGTTCCGCACGTTGGCGTTCTTGTTCCGCACGTTGACTTTCTAATTGTGCTCTTTCGTCACCAGTTAACAACAAATTACCTTGATTATCCCACCAACGTAACCAAGGCAATTCAGTATTTTGATATTGACCTTGCCAAATTCCCAATTCTACATTTAAATGAGGAATGGGAAAATGTTCGCGTTCGTTAGCAGATACTAATTGATAGGAACCTGCGATTAACTCATAAACTTCTACTGTGGCTAATCTCACTTCGTAAATTGCATAAAAAGGCACTCTAATTGCTTGTTCGTAAACCCAAAATTTCCCAGTAATCGGAGTTCTATCTCTTTCTTCTGCACCATCACCAGAAACAAATTCGATCGCAATTAAAGGCGCAACATACTCTTGCCAAAGTACGTAAGAACGGCGCATTTGTCCATTTAAATTCGGTGGAACATTTGGCACATAAAACCAATCAGGTGAAACAGCGCCTCTTAATGGTTCTTCTGTAATTCGCCAATAAATTCCGCTATCTTGACCGATGCAATATTGCCCATTAGGATGTAAATTTTGTAAGACAGGTGTAATGGAGTCAGTTAGTAGGATACTTTGGGGATGTTCCTGAAAGTTTTTCACAAATGTTCCGTCAGACTCAGGTAATTGTGTGTGATCTGGTAAAGATTTCGGTAAACCTAAAGAAGCATAAGTTTCAGTCATCTCGACCCCCAGCATTAAGTAATAATTCAAGTTGCTAGTTATAAGCTTAGATCCCCCCTAACCCCCCTTACCAAGGGGGGAACCGGATACCCTCTTTAATAAGGGGTGAACCGGATTGAAAATCTTCCTGTTTTGGGTTTGGGTAAATCGAATTCAAAGTCCCCCTTATTAAGGGGGATTTAGGGGGATCTAAATTTAAGTTTTCGGTTTGTAAGTTGATTGCACTTGCAATTCTTTCAATTGTTTTTCATCTACGTTAGATGGTGCATTTGTTAACAAACAACTTGCTTGTTGTGTCTTCGGAAATGCTATTACATCCCGAATTGATTCCTCACCAGCTAATAGCATTACCCAACGATCTAAACCGTAGGCGATTCCCCCGTGAGGCGGGGTGCCATATTCAAATGCTTCTAGCAAAAAGCCAAATTTATTGCGTGCTTCTTCAGGGGATAAACCGATCGCCTCAAACACTCTCTCCTGCACATCCCGCTGATAAATCCGGCAACTTCCCCCACCAACTTCTACACCGTTATACACCAAATCGTAAGCTTGCGCTTTGGCATTTTTCAAATCATTTATATCTTCCGGTTTTGGTGCGGTAAATGGGTGGTGTAATGCTTCTAAACGCTGTTCTTCTTCGTTCCATTCAAACATCGGGAAATCTGTCACCCAAAGCAGGTTAATTTTACTTCGATCGATTAAACCTAATTGTTGTGCAATTACCTGACGTAATCTATCCAAAGTTTTATTTACTACCTCAGTTTTGTCAGCAGCAAATAATAATAAATGACCGGGTTTTGCATCTGTACGATCGAGTAATTCCTGCTTTTGTTCCTCGGTCAAATTATCTTTAATTGCGCCAATAGTGTCAATTTCTCCGTTGTCGCGCACGCGGATATAAGCTAAACCTTTTGCACCTGCTTCGCTAGCTTCTTTAAACAAGTCGCCACCGGGTTTAATTCGCACATTAGAAATGGCATCATTTCCGCCGGGAATTGGCAAAACTTTTACCATTCCGCCAGATGCGATCGCACTCGCAAACACCTTAAATCCCGAATCTTTAAACAAATCGGAAACATTTACTAACTCTAAATCATAGCGAGTATCGGGTTTATCGCAACCATAACGATCCATCGCTTCCGCATAAGTTAGGCGCAAGAAAGGTCGAGGTAATTCAATTCCTTTAATTGTTCGGAAAACATGACAAACTAAATCTTCATTCAGTTGCAAAATCTCTGGTTGCGACATGAAACTCATTTCCATGTCTAACTGAGTAAATTCAGGTTGTCTATCAGCGCGTAAATCTTCATCGCGGAAACAACGCGCAATTTGATAGTATCGATCGAACCCCGAAACCATCAACAACTGTTTAAATAATTGCGGAGACTGAGGTAAAGCATACCATTCCCCCGGATTAACGCGACTCGGTACCAAATAATCTCTCGCACCTTCAGGAGTGGAACGAGTCAAAATCGGGGTTTCAATTTCAATAAAACCCTTTTCATCTTCTAAATGACGACGAATTGCTTTGACAACTTGGTGCCGAAGTTGTAAATTAGCAGTCATGCGATCGCGTCGCAAATCCAAATACCGATACTTCAGACGCAACTCTTCCCGGACAGCTTCCTCGTCCGCCGTTGACACCTGGAACGGCATCTGCTTATATACTTGATTGAGTAACTCCAGTTCATCGGCGTAAACTTCCACCTCACCAGTGGGAATACGTGGATTGAGAGAATCTGCTGGACGTGGCGTTACCCGACCAGTAATTTTTACCACATACTCGTTACGCATCTTCTCAGCAAGTTGATATGAATTCGGAGTGCGTGCGGGATCGCTGACAATTTGGACAATCCCAGAGCGATCGCGCAAATCTAAAAATATCACACCCCCGTGATCGCGGCGACGATCCACCCATCCATAAAGAGTGACCGTTTCTCCCACATTGTAACTTCGGAGTTGACCGCAATAATGACTTCGCATACCTGTTGATGTAAAATTCAAACACTAAAAATTGGAAAACTTCACCATTATGCCCTATTGCGGGGGTGACTGGGGACTGGGGATTGGGGACTAGGAAAGTTTTGAGTTTTGAGTTTTGAGTTTTAAGTTTTGAGTTAGTTTGGGGAGTTTTGAGTTGTCCCCTAGTCCCCTAGTCCCCTTATCCCCTAGTCCCCAGTCCCCTTATCCCCTAGTCCCCAGTCCCCAGTCCCCAGTCCCCAGTCCCCAGTCCCCAGTCCCCAACTACTATTTGTCCTTGGGAACAGAAGCGATCAAATCGTTCCAAGCTTTTTTCGCAGCATCCGTCAACTGAGTTCCCAGAGACTCGATTTCGCTAACGAATGAGTGCCAGTTTTTATCTGTTTGTTGTTGCAAATCTTGCACAGTTTGTGCAACTTTTTCTTTTTCAATCAGTTTATTTTGTTCCACTGATTCTCTAGTTTTTCGTACAGCTTCTAAATATTTCTCGCGGCTAAGTTCACTCCACTCTTTCGTCATTTCCACTGCTTTAGTTCTGAGTGCTTCAAACGTTTGCCAGTTTTTATCCGCTTCCTTCTGCACTAACTGACTTGTCTGTTCGATGCGTTCTTTTGCCTCAGTTTGATTTTGTTCTAAGATGTTTTGTGCGCCAGAAACAGCGTTTAGATAACCTTCGCGGATTAATTCTGTAGCTGTTTGCCATTCTTCTTGTGCGCGGTTTTTAATTGCTTCAAACAGTGCGATCGTTTCTTTAATTACATCATCATTGGTATCCGGCTTTTCCTGTTTTACCAGATCGGTAGTCTCAGGGGGAACTTCTACGATCGCAGATTCAGGAGGAATTGTTTGTTCTGTGTTCATGGGTTGTTGCTCCTAAAAATTTATTTATGATAATTTCTTCTGACTTCTTAAATTAACTCTCAACAAATTCTCATTTATTTTGTTTCCTAATTTACAAAACTGTGTTTTTCCAGATAAATTTACTTACAGTTTATGCTTTTACCTCAAATGCTGCAAGATCCCAATTTTCGCGCTCCCTTGGCTATTAGTTTAGGTGCGATCGCAGGTGCCCTCAGTCGCTACTATATTACCTTATACTTCCTGCAACGTTTTGGGTCTAATTTTCCTTTCGGAACCTTTTTTGTCAATCTTAGTGGCTGCTTCGGCATGGGATTTTTTGTCACCTTAGCCAGCCAAGTAATAAATGTACCTCCCGAATTGCGACTATTAGCAACTACAGGCTTCTTGGGTGCTTACACGACCTTTTCTACATACGGACTAGATACTATGAATATTTGGGAATCGGGAAATTATTCAACAGCGATTTTTTACTGGTTAGGGAGTGCAATCTTCGGAATATTTTGCTTGTATCTTGGCGTAATTTTAGCTAAATTGCTCTAAATTAGAGCAGCTTGCTGGTACATAAGACACAGAATTTCGGGTTTTGGGGAACTCCCGAACAGAGAACAACCAACAGAACATAAAATTTGGTGGTAGTGAACGTTTCTGAAAAACGCTCTCACTTTCAACTACGCTGGGGAAAACTTGAGAAATTGTGTCGCTATGACATTTCTCGGTTGCCAAGACTGATATCATGCAAAAGGCAGCAAGTGTCAAAAGTGTTAAATGTCGAACAACTATAATCGGCTAGAAATGGTAGAATATGCCGCCGTCGTAGGCACGATCGCAGGAGCGATGGTAGCTGTCATTAGCGGCAAAATCATCTATTTGGCAGTACCTCTGTCAGCTTCAGTGTTAGTCAACTTAGTCAACCGTCGCCGTTTTGAGTTGCTAAGTAGAAATAGCAGCAATGCAGCGATGATGCGCCTTTATCGGCAACTCGCAGTAGATATCCAAACTTTACAAGCAGTGACGCGAACTTTAGCCTCTGGGGGAGAAGCGAATTATTTAGGTATTGCCAAGCAGACGGCGCAAATGCAAGATTTTATTGCTTCTTTACTGGGAGCAAAAATGAATCCCATTCATCAAGAAATAGGAGAACTTAGGGATCGATACAGCAGTTTAGAGGATTCCTTAAGTAGTGTAGTGCAGTATCTCAATAACACTTCTCTGGCACCGCGATTAGATAATTTAGAGCAAACTGTAAAACAGTTTGCTGACAGAATGGGAGATGTTTCTTTACCTCCTGAACAATGGTTAATTGCACAAATAGAAGATTTAAAACAACAAGTTAGAGAATTACAGCTTCAGAGAACAAAAGTAGACAACCGCCAACAAAGAATTGCTGAATATTCCCAAATTGAGTCATGGTTAATGTGTAAGTTGGATGAACTCAAACGACAAGTGCAAGAAATTCAAAAATCTCTGGGAGTAGCATCACCAAAAGCTCAAAAATCAGCGAAAATTTTCCCCGATCGGGAACCACATTTACCTTTTGCCAGTTTGCCATCACAAACTTATCATCCTCAACCTGCAATTGCTACTACTGTGCAACCGTTAACTTCCCCCATTTCCTTGGCAAAATGGGATTGTGTTCAGACAATAGCCGCGCATTCTGACTGGGTATCTGCGGTGATTTTTGCGGCGGATATGTCAAAGATTATTAGTGGAAGTTTCGATCGCACTCTGAAAGTTTGGAATTATCAAACAGGAGAATTAATTCGGGTAATTTCGGAAAATACTGGTGCAGTTTATGCTCTAGCTTTCAGTGACAATCTTAATTTACTCGCTCAGGGTGGTTCAGAACAAAATATTAAACTTTGGGAAATAGAAACAGGTGCTTTAGTCGAAATTTGTAAAGAACATAGTGGCTCGGTAAGAGCAATTGCTATTAATTATAATGGACAAATTCTCGCAAGTGGTAGTTATGATGGCACAATTAAGTTATGGGAGTTAGAAACTGCTAAGGAAATTAAAACTTTTACTAAACATTCTGGCGCAGTTAGCGCGATCGCTTTTAGTCCAGATGGAGAAATTCTCGCCAGCGGTGGCGGCGATGGCATGATTAAATTGTGGCATTGGAACACTGGACAACTATTGCACAGTTTAGCTGGCGATTTAGGCGTAATTGGCTCAATTGCTTTTCATCCCACAGAACCCATGTTAGTCACTGCTAGTAGCGATCGCACTATCAAATTATGGCATTTGGGCACTCGCGATCGTCTTTATACTTTCATCAGTCACACAGGTGGCGTTACTTCTGTTTGCTTTAGTCCTGATGGCAAAACTCTCTTTAGTGCCAGTGTTGATGGTTCCATTATCATCTGGGATTTAGCCAGTGGTAAACCTTTAACTACCTTGTTGTTTGAACCTGCACAAGCGATCGTTTCAATGGCACTGGGTAAAAATGGTCAAACTCTAGCTGCTGGAAGTGTCAATGGCACTCTAAAAATTTGGCAACTTAATTGAGTTAACTAGGTTTTGGCTGAATCAGCGAGTTCCAGAACCTATATTACTATCTGGTCCACCTTTATTCGGTGGCTCGTAGTCCATCCTTTTTATCAAACCATGAATATCTACACTAGCCGCAGTTACAGCATGGATATTAATTAGCTGTATTCCCAGAATCAGAGTCATCGCACTTAGCAAATTAATTGTTAACCCCATAACAGTCACCTCAACAGAATATACATTTAAATATCGGCTATTGAGCTAACTGATAGAGTGATGAAAGCTAGCGGGAATTGTGACAATTTGATGACAAATGAGTGATGAGATTGTGTAAACTAACCCGCTTTGATCCCTCATTATCAGTGATGATTATCACAAATTTCCATCGCCATTACTTCACCCAACCTATCGAGCGAGAAGCCAATAACCACACCTGTGTTAACAATTGTCTCATACTTGTCCGATTAACGATCGCCCAAAAGTTAATTGTCAAGCAGACGCTACCCAGCGTCAGCAAAATGTAAGTTGGTAGCATCACTACCCCTACCATAAACCAGGTAAAGACGTGCAAAATCATTACCACAGCTAGCATTGTCGCCATTGTAATTGCTGGAACTAACTGCACCCAGGAACGATTTAATCCCACCAGGATCGTAGTCTGCAAAGTTGCTAATAAGTTGGCGGGTACTAGAAACGCACAGATAGCAGCACAGTTGAGGCGAGAAAATTCGCAAAGATGATGAAAATCAAACATTTAATATGACTCGTAATGAATTAAGAAACACTTGCAATAAGGTTCTACATCTTGTCTTTGGTAGTCCAAATATTGGTGAACATCATTAACATCCCGCCGATTAATAAGGCGATCGCCAGTCCACCTGCTATTACATTCTGCCAATCTACATTTTCCATGTTATTTTTTAATTCCTTTGACGCTGCTTTCACCTTACCGCATTTTTCCCTCAGCCGTGAGTCAGTTTTATATTTATTTTCTTATTGCTGTCAATCAGCGTATTTAAATATACAATAGATTGCTTGTGCAAAACCAGTTATTTTAAACTAGTAATAAATCTAGATAATTTTCCATATATTTAGTAAATTGTGTCAAAGGTATGAGCAGAAGGAAGCGATCGAAAATGAGGAAAATTTTTTGATTTTATCCTCTCCCCTGCTCCCAAAGTTCCTCTGCGCCTTTATAAATCCGTTGGACTTTCAGGCGCAATATCAAAACCACCTTCTTGTCTAAGTGTTTGCTGACTAGTAATTAAATCACTTAATTCGTGAATTTCTACCCCAATATCCTGACAAGCTTTTTTCAGTTCCGCCTGAAAAGCATTAATATTTTTCCCATAACCACAAAGCTCGGTTGCCGTTTCAATTCCCTGTTTAGCATTAGCTTTAGCACAATCAATTAATTCTATGCCATGTAGTTGACTTTGAGATGCCATAAACGTAAATTTCCGACTAACTTGTTCTACCAGGACTTTAATTTTCGCAGTAAAAGTATTCATCTGCCCTTGGTGTGATATAGTTCGTTGTAACGACTTGGGTCGTTTCCTGACAAAATAATATGACTAAAGTTCTGACAACGAACAGAAATAAACACCAAAATTTTATTTTTTCGCTTGATGCCAATATTTGTAAGCAGAATAGGCGAGAGTAACGACACCAGTAATAATTGCTGATTCATCAATTTGAAATTGGGGATGATGCAGGGGATAATTATGTTTATCTTTAAACCCGACACCCAAGCGGAACATTGAACCGGGAACCTTTTCCAAATAGCGAGAAAAATCTTCTGCACCTAACGAAGGTTCAGGGAGAATAATAATACTATCACTACCCCAAGCTTCCCTAGCTGATTGCTCCAATAATTTGGTTAACATTGGGTCATTGAGTACACCCGGAACACCCTGTTTATAGGAAACTTGATATTGAGCGCCGTAAGTTTTACAAACATTAGCAACAATTTGTTCAATCCAATTTGGTAAAGCTTCGCGACTTTCTGGATGGAGCGATCGCACAGTCCCCAACAACTTTACCTCATCAGCAATCACATTGGGAGCACGACCCCCAACAATTTTACCGATCGTCACCACCACCGGACGCAGCGGATTTTGGGTGCGACTAATAGCTTGTTGCAAAGAAGTAATTACTTGAGAAGCAATCCAAATCGCATCGATCGCTTCATGAGGTCTAGCACCATGACCCGACTCACCAATTATAATAATTTCCAAATCATCTGCCGCAGCTGTCAGGGCACCATAACGAATCCCCACAGAACCCGCAGGAATAGAAGGAAAAACGTGCAAACTTAAAATTCCTGACACTCCATTTAATGCACCATCTTCTACCATCCACCTAGCGCCTTGAGCAACTTCTTCCGCTGGTTGAAACAAAAAACGCACATTTCCGGTAAAGTTTTCTCCCAACTGCGCCAAAACCATTGCTGTCCCCAAACCCACAGTTGTATGCACATCATGACCGCAAGCGTGCATCACTCCCGCTTCACTGGAACTATAATCTAAACCAGTGCGTTCGTGAATTGGCAAAGCATCCAAATCGGTACGAATTGCTAAAATGCGATCGCTCTGACTATCACCCCGAAGATCTCCTACCACTCCAGTTTTACCCACACCCTGTTGAGCATGAATACCGTAGGAAGACAACACCCCAGCAACATAAGCAGAAGTTTGATACTCCTGACCACTTAATTCTGGGTGAGAGTGAATATGACGACGAATTTCAATCAGACGAGGTGCTAATTTAGTCGCTATTTCTTTAATATCAGCAAGCATGGATAAAGTTAGTTTTAGTTGTGATGCCTTTTTAACATGATAAAGAATTGTTCTGGAAACTGAAATGGCAAAAAAATAGCGATCGCATTTCTCAATTTAGTAGAGTGCGATCGCCATCCAATTTAAGGTTCAGTTAGTAGCGATTCATCGATCGTCTACTCTGACTCAATCCTTAAGATTTGCTTTTAACTTTGAAACCAGCAGAACTCAGACGGTTGCTAATTTTCACCTTCAGTCCAGAACTAATACCCACAACCTTAGTTAGTTCCTGTAAGCTAGAACCACCAAAAGAAGAAGGTAAGTTACCCAAACCAACAGTAAAGTTTTTCACCGACAGCGAAGAACTGCTGAAGATAGTCAACTGGAACTCTTGACTAATCGCTAAAGTTGTGTAGTAAGTCCCACTCGCCGTTGTACCAGTCTTAGTCACAGCACTAAATAGTTCTTCAGAATTACCATAACCAAAACCAGCAATCTGGATTACATCTTCCTGAGCATTGAAATCGTAAATCACATCCTGACCAAACTGCTTAGTTCCACCAGTCAAGGAGTCAGCACCACCAGACATGGAATCACCGCCAGTACCGCCAGTCATGGTGTCACCACCAGTACCGCCAGTCATGGTGTCGCCAGTACCGTCATCATCATCATCATCATCGTCATCATCGTCATCATCGTCATCGTCGTCACCCCCACCACCAGGTAAGCTACCGACACGCAATGAATCAATGATAAAGATGTCTTTACCAGCGCCACCGTAGAGAGTATCTTTACCAGCGCCACCGTACATCACATCATCGCCATCGCCGCCGAAGAGAACATCATCTCCATCATCACCATAGAGAGTATCGTTCCCATCACCGCCGACTAAGATATCTTTCTCTTTACCACCGATAAGGTAGTCATCTCCCTCACCACCGTAAAGGAAATTCTTACCACCACCACCGACGAGGACATCTTTACCGCTTTCACCAACTAGAATGTCATCCCCATCATCACCTTGTACTAGGTCATCACCAGCGCCACCAAATACTAGGTCGCTACCAGCGCCACCAAATACTAGGTCATCGCCGCTATCGCCAAAGACGTAATCATTACCTGCACCGCCTTTGACATTATCATCGCCGCCACTGCCAGAAACTAGGTCATTGCCATCTAGTCCATCTAGGCGATCGGCGATCGCTTTACCCAATAGTAAATCATCTCTGTTAGTCGCCAGCGTAGTTTGTGAGGAAGCAATTAAACCTTGTTGCTGACCTTTTGCCAGGAATTGTTCTAGAGGATTCTTAAACAATCCTTTGCTAAGGTCTTGTTGTACCTGTGGATTTAGGTCAGTATACAGGCTAGCCTCAAACCTGGAACTAATGAAACGCCGTTCTTTGAAAGCGACACCAACAATATGTTCAAAAGCAGTAGTCGTTCCTGCTCTAACTGCTTCGGCTACATCCTGATTAACTTGAAGATATTCTGCAACACTGATAGCGCGATTGAACTCACGGCTTTCTCTAATACCAATATTTACCCAGTGGTTAAAAGCGCTAACAATTTGACCTTTATTCTTTGCTTCTGCAATATCAGGATTGGTTTCTAAATAATATGCCTCGTCAAAATAAGGAGTTGGAATATCTCCTTCTGATGCACCTTTTGTTACGAAATATTGAAAGGCACTAACAACTTCTCCCCTTTGGATGGCTTGTTGTACCTTAACGTTAGTACTTTCATAGTAAGTAGTATTAAAAAAGAAACTAACGGTACGATATGTTTCTGTACTGCTAACTTTTAGAGCGTGTTCTAAAGCTCCAGTTAGTCCTTTACTCGCTGCCTCTTTAACATCTGGATTCCTTTCCAAATATTGTCTGGCATTAAAGAAGCGATTGCCAGTTTCCCGTGCTTCTTTGTCACCGAATTCTTCGTAATGTTTACTGACGCTGGTTATTTTACCTTCTTTAAATGCTTGGTCAACGTCAGTGTTCAAGGCGCGATATTCTTCAGGATCAAAAGCTAAAGAAGCTTGACGGTCTTCGTTTTTGCCGAGCAATTCATAGTGTTCTCTAGCACTCTGGAACTCGCCTCTTTTAATCGCTTCGTCAACATCTTTGTACTTTTCGCGGTAAAATTTCTCGTCGCAAAGGTCTGCTAAGTTTAAAGACATACAATCTCTCTCCGAAATCTGTATAGTTTACTACTTCTCTTTTTGGAATGAAGAGAAAATAGATGCACTAATTACCCGTAACTGACTGTATTCTACATGACTATGTTCCCGAATTTCGGAAAAAAATTTTAATTAATAGATGATATTTTTAGCCCCAGAACTGGGTAATATAGCTGTTATTCTTAATAACTCTTATGCACCGTAAAGTTAACATTGCGGTGGTATTTTCTGTCACTTTCGTTATTATCTCTATCTTAAGGTAGATGCTGAAAAAATCAAGCTAGAGGTTGATTGATGCAGTTAAGCTAACAGAAGTGACTCTAGAAATCGCATAAGCAGCCAATAACTCCTGAGATATTAGTTCCCCAATCTTGGCGAACTTTTTTACCAGAAGTTATCGATCGCCTTGCGGTTATGGTCAGTGTTTACGAAAGAAGATAGTAGTCTGTGGGTGACTCACGCCAAAAACCAAACTTAAAAATTTTTCATAATATGAGTTATTGCTTTAATCCTACTTGCGAACAACCCGAAAATCCTCAAGAAACAGAGGTTTGTTTAACTTGTAACTCGCCTTTATTGTTGAGAAAGCGTTATCGATCGCTTAAACTAATCGAAGCCGGAAGTTTTGGCAGAACCTTACTTTGTATAGACGCAGACAGACTAAACGCCCATTGTGTAATCAAGCAATTTTTTAAATGGCGTAAAATAGCAGATCCGATCGCCGCAATGGCAAGAGCCAGACAAATATTTGAGAAAGAAGCTAAACTATTACTGCAACTAGGAGAACATCCGCAAATTCCGACATTATTAGCTTGTTTCGAGGATGATAGCCGCTTGTACCTAGTACAAGAATTTATTGAAGGACAAAACTTATTAGACGAAATCTTAGAGCAAGGAACATTCAGCGAACAAAAAATTAGAAACTTATTAAACGATCTATTACCCGTTTTAAAATTCATCCATCAACATAACCTAGTGCATCGAGACATTAAACCAATGAATATAATTCGCCGCCAGAGCGATCGAAAATTAGTATTAGTAGACTTTGGTTTAGCGAAACTACTACATAGTAATTCCTGGGGAAAAACAGGTTCCCAATATGGAACAGAAGGCTATGCACCAATTGAACAAACTCGTGGTAAAGTTTATCCAGCCAGCGACTTATTTAGTTTAGGAGTCACCTGCATTCAGTTAGTTACGGGAACAGTAATAGAAGAACTTTACCAAGCAGAACAAGGCATTTGGGTATGGCGAGAATATCTCAGAGAAAGAGGCGCAGATGTTAGCGATAAACTAGCGCAAATTTTAAACAAATTAGTTAAAGACTCCCTCAAAGAACGCTACCAAAGCGCCAGTGAAGTCATGCAAGACTTACAAGAAAGCGCACCCAGATGGCAAACTATTAAAACCTTTAGCGGACATTTTGGAGTAGTAAACCGAGTCACCTTTAGCCCAGATGGAGAAACTGTAGCTAGCGGTAGTGAAGATAAAACCCTGAAAGTTTGGCATTTAGAAACAGGTGAATTAATCCAATCTGTAATCAGCGAATCTCAAGGCGTAAAATTTGCCGTTATCAGTCCTGATGGACAAATGCTAGCAAGTGGTAGTGGAGATAATTCAATTCAAATTTGGCAACTACCTACAGAAAAAATTCAACATACCTTAATTGGACATCTAGGCATAGTTAATCAAGTTGCTTTTAGTCCCAATGGACAAACTTTAATTAGTGGCAGTGCAGATAGTACAATTAAACTTTGGGACACCAATAGCGGAGAACTGCTGCACACCTTAACCGGACATTCGGCTGCTATAAAAACAGTTATCGTTAGTCCCGATGGGAAATTTGTCGTTAGTGGCAGTGAAGACAAAACCATTAAAATTTGGCATTTAGGTGGTGGAGTATTACTGCACACCTTAACAGAACATTCCCAAAGGATTAACTCTTTAGCTATTAGCCCCGATAATCAGTTACTCGCCAGTGGTAGCGCCGACAATACTATGAGAATTTGGCATTTAGCTACTGGCAAACTCATGGACATTCTCACTGGACATTCAGAAGCAGTACGTTCCGTAGCCTTTAGTCCCAATAGCAAAATTTTAGCCAGTGGCAGCGAAGACAGAACAATTAAGATTTGGGTATTAGGCAATGAAGACTAGGCACTAATTTTGTGCTGTTACACTTATATTAATCTCTCAAGCTTTCCCAGGATCAACTATGCCGCAAAAGAAGAGTGGGTGGGATTTATACGAAACAATTTCTCAAGACAACAGTCAATGCTCTTTGATTGTAGAACACACAGGCAAGCCCCTAACTATTTATTGGAAAAATACCAGCAATGGATACATGATTAGCTTCGAGGAATGTAAGTTCGAGAATATCAAAGGTACTTTCTTCTACGACAATAAGCCTTTAGAAATGCTTCATATTTACAATCGTAGTTGGACAACCAATAGTGGAGAGAGCAGCGACTCTCAAGAATGGTCTAATGTTTCAAATCTTCCCTGCACAACCTTAGTAAATGCTATCCTTAATCAGAAAATTCTTAAGATAGTAACCAAAAAGACTGAACCTGATATATGGGTATTTAAATCACATAATTATTGTCCTGCGCCTGCCGGAACTCCTATTGATTTAGCAATTAGTATATCGATTGAGTATACTTTTGATTTTAGCAATCTAAAGTGTACCTATAGCTACTACAGGGACGACGATTCCAGCACATGAAATCAGTGGTTGTGTAAATCTCTCCTTGTACCCTAGTCCTCCCAGTCCCCTTGTCCCCAGTCCCCAGTCCCCAGTCCCCAGCACCCTGAAACCCTGAAACCCTGATTCTTTCGATCAATTGTCAAGATCTTTAAAGTTTTGCTGAGTTTTGAGGAGTAGCTGAGAGGGTGTGCGGTAAACTAAGCTTTGATTCAAAGAAGCTTATTATTATCTGCTTCACCGCAGATGTCGCATTGTTGAGCCTTCGTTTGGAGTCTTTATTCCATGTCACATTCAGTAAAAATCTACGATACCTGTATTGGCTGCACTCAATGCGTCCGGGCTTGCCCCACTGACGTATTGGAGATGGTTCCCTGGGACGGCTGCAAAGCTGCTCAGATTGCCTCATCTCCGAGAACCCAAGACTGTGTTGGTTGCAAACGTTGCGAAACGGCTTGCCCCACAGACTTTTTGAGCATCCGAGTTTACTTGGGCGCTGAAACTACTCGCAGTATGGGCTTGGCCTACTAAGCTCTTGCATCCATAGTCCTGAGTGTTGAGTTGTGAAGATTCTTCCTTCCATCTGTTGAACTTCTGACTCGTACTCAGGACTAGTTATTTGGTGATAAAACAGGAACAGGGAACAGGGAACGGAACAGGCAATAGGGTGTAATTTCAGGGGATTTAGACCCTACTACCCAAAAGTCATTACTTACAGAAAACTTGACGTTATCTTGATAGCTCAGTAGTTTTGAGCAAGTAAGTATTGTTGTTTGGCAAGAGCAGGAGTGGTCGTGAAATGTGTGGAATTGTTGGCTATATTGGCACTCAGGCGGCTAGTGAGATTTTGTTAGCAGGATTAGAGAAGCTGGAATATCGGGGTTATGATTCTGCTGGCGTAGCTACTGTGAGGGAGGGAGATATTCACTGCGTCCGGGCTAAGGGGAAGTTGCAAAACCTGCGTGATAAGTTAGCGGGCGATGAAAATCCGGCGCAAATAGGGATTGGGCATACTCGCTGGGCTACTCATGGTAAGCCGGAAGAGTACAACGCACATCCACATACGGATACGGCGATGCGAGTGGCGGTGGTGCAAAATGGGATTGTGGAAAATTATCGGGAGTTGCGGGAAGAGTTAAAAAGTAGAGGGCATAAGTTTCGTTCCGATACGGATACGGAAGTGATTCCCCATTTAATTGCAGAGTTTTTAACTTTGTTGCCGAATAATTCTGCGGTTTCTGCTCATTCACGGTTTTTAGAAGCGGTGCGACAGGCGGTAAATAAGCTGGAGGGGGCGTTTGCTATTGCGGTAATTTCGGCTGATTTTCCTGATGAGTTAATTGTAGCGAGACAGCAGGCACCTTTGGCGATCGGATTCGGTTCAGGCGAGTTTTTCTGCGCTTCTGATACTCCGGCAATTGTACCTCATACTCGTGCGGTTTTAACTTTAGAAAATGGAGAATTAGCGCGGCTAACGCCTTTGGGTGTGGAGGTTTACAATTTTGCGGGTGATAGATTGAAGAAAACTCCCCGCACTTTGAATTGGAATCCGATATTAGTAGAAAAGCAAGGGTTCCGTCACTTCATGTTGAAAGAGATTTATGAACAACCGGGAGTGGTAAGAACTTGTTTGGAAGCTTATCTTGATAATGATTGGACTTCATCTAATGGGAAATCACCAATAAAATTGGATTTACCAACAGAATTTTGTGCAGATTTAGAACATATTCAAATTCTGGCTTGTGGTACTTCTTGGCACGCTGGTTTAGTGGGAAAATATTTGTTGGAACAGTTGGCGGGAGTTACGACGACTGTGCAGTATGCTTCGGAGTTTCGTTATGCACCGCCACCGTTAACTGCAAATACTTTAACTATTGGGGTAACACAATCAGGAGAAACGGCTGATACTTTGGCGGCTTTGTCAATGGAACAAACTCGAAGGTTAGGTAAATCTGAGGAGTTTAAGGCTAGATTGTTGGGAATTACTAATCGTCCAGAAAGTTCTCTTGGTCAATTAGTTTCTCACATTATTGATACCCATGCTGGTATTGAAATTGGGGTGGCGGCAACGAAAACTTTTTCGGCTCAGTTAATTGCTTTTTATTGTTTGGCGTTGGATTTAGCTTATCGAAGAAAGACTTTATCTGCTACTGCGATCGAGAAAATTGTGGATGATTTACGATTGCTACCAGCGCAAATTGAAATGGTTTTGGAAAGCCAAGAAAGATACATTGAAGAGTTGGCGCATGATTTTGCGGAGACGCAAGATTTTATCTTTTTAGGTCGGGGAATTAATTACCCAATTGCTTTGGAAGGGGCGCTGAAACTGAAGGAAATTAGTTATATTCATGCGGAAGGTTATCCGGCTGGGGAAATGAAGCATGGTCCGATCGCACTTTTAGATGCTAAAGTTCCAGTAGTTGCCATTGCCATGCCCGGTAGTCCCGTTTACGAAAAAGTAATTTCCAACGCCCAAGAAGCCAAAGCCCGCGATTCCCGCTTAATTGGCGTAACCGCTGCTAATGAAGGGGAAGAATCTGATGTTTTCGATCAGATTTTACCAGTTCCTTTAGTTGATGAATTATTGTCTCCCATTGTCACAGTAATTCCTTTGCAATTGTTGGCTTATCATATTGCTTCAAGAAGAGGTTTAGATGTAGACCAACCTCGGAATTTAGCCAAGTCGGTAACAGTTGAATAGGGGAAATATTCAATTTTACTGTGTTGTGGAGGAATAATAAAGTTAGACGATTAATAATAAAATTGTACAGTTTCAGGGGGCGGATGTATAAGCCCCCTTTAAAGGTTTTTTGTAGGCAGGATCATCAGGTAATAGAAGTAGGCTAAATTTGATCGTTACATAAATGATAGCGATCGCTCTTGCCAAACAACAAACTTATACTGTTCACGGTCATAGACTGAGCTTTTTTAAGCCAGTAGGGGCGAAGCATTCCGGCAAATATCTTTTGGTTCAACCAACAAATTACTACCGGAATGCTTCGCCCCTACAAATCCAAAATAACCGTTTGTGTCCGTGCAGAGTATAAATAAAAATCGCGCCGTCTACTGGAAAAAGCGCGTTTAGAAAATCTAGTAAATCTCAATTGTTACTTTTGTTATAAATGAGCAATCAGGTAGTAAACAATAAATATTGCCAGAAGTATGCCACAAGCGATCGCCAACTCCTGACAAATTTGATAAATAGTTACTATTGCTGCAACAATGTAGAGGGCTTCTTTGAGGTAGTTAAAGTATTGCATATCAGTAGGTTTGAACTCGATAATACTAATCAAACCCTGAGCTTGACTGAGTTCGAGTTGGAGCATTTGTTACCAGTGTCGGACTTTTGCATGACATCTGTAGGGCTAAAAAATTAACTCCTGTGTGAGTTGCTGTTGTCAGGTGAATTATGCCGCGATCGCTAAAAGTAGCCCCAAAGTATATCGTTAAAGTAAAACAATCTCTTCAGCGTAACGGCTTTCCCAGCCAACAGGTGCTAGCCGACACATTAGGAATAGCTAGAGACACCGTTAGCAAGTTCCTTAACGGCAAACCCGTTGATTATCTTAATTTTGTCGAAATTAGCGAAAGACTGGGGTTAAACTGGCAGCAAATCGCCTCTAAAGAAGAAACTACACCCCCACCCCCCTCACCTTTTATCCCCGGCATTCCCACCACCCAACCGCGCTACTTTTTCGGGAGACAGCGAGAACTCAAACGCATATTCGATTTACTAAAACGCCATCCCCTGCAAAACGCCGCCATTATCGGTAAACGGCGTAGCGGCAAAACTTCTCTGCTGCATTACTTGAAAAACATCACCACCACACCAGCAGCACAGTTGCGCCCCAACCAAAAATCTGACTGGTTGCCCAATCCAGAGAATTATCGCTGGATATTCGTAGACTTGCAAGATGCGCGAATGCAGAGTCGGGAGGGATTGTTAGGCTATATATTAGAATGCCTGGAAATGCCGATACCCAATCCTTGTGACTTAGATAAATTCATGGATGCGGTTAGCGGCAAATTGCAGAAACCTACAGTTATCTTACTCGATGAGATTGGCGTAGGATTGCAACGCTGTCCCGAATTAGATGATGGGTTTTGGGAGAGTTTGCGTTCCTTAGCCACCAACTATACTCAAGGTAATCTAGCCTTTGTCTTAGCGACACCGGAATCACCCATAGAACTAGCGCGTCACACCGGACATAGTTCGCCCTTTTTCAACATTTTCGGCTATAGCGCCACATTGGGAGCGTTGACAGAGGTAGAAGCGCGAGAATTGATAACTAGTTCGCCCATACCTTTCCCAGAGGATGATATAGAGTGGATTTTAACCCAAAGTGGACGCTGGGCGATTTTGTTGCAAATCCTTTGTCGAGAAAGATTATTTACTTTAGAAGATGGGGAAACAGAGGATAATTGGCGGGAAGAAGCATTGCAACAAATGCAACCGTTTTTAGGTTTGTTAGAAGCATAAACTAAAATTGAGGTACGTTGTTGCGCTTTAGCGCTAAAGTCCATCTTTAAATAAATGGCAGATTAAATATGAACGCACACAAGATAGAAACAACTTTAACTGACAATGGCACTTTACTATTAAAAGATTTGCCATTTCAAGCAGGTGATTCTGTGGAAATTATTATTCTTAAACGTAATTACCAACAATCAGAATCAAATCCTTATCCTTTGCGCGACAAACAACCATATCGCTATGACGATCCTTGTGAACCTGCTACACCTTTAGAAGATTGGGAAGCACTGCAATAATTATAATGGTATTATCTTGAAAATTTTGCCTCAAATTCAAATGTCTACATTTCCCTAAATAAAGACCATGACAACTAATTTACCTCTAAAGCTGCATAGCTTACCCAACAGTTTACCTATCGAAGGCGCTGTTCGCATTGAGTTAGTAGAAGGAGTGCCAATTCTTCGTGCTTCTAGCACAGTACAAAATCGAATTGAAACTTTACTAGCCAAACAAAAAGATTCTGGTCTTACGGCTGAAGAAGAAAAAGAGTTAGATTCTTATGAGGAATTAGACGATTATTTCAGTTTAATTAACCGCCTCGTTAGAAATCTTTTACTGACTCCCAAAAAAGGAGAATAAAAGGCTTGTCTGCAAATCGTTACATTAGTGAATCAACCCAAGAAGAAGTACGAAAACGAGCTAATTACTTGTGCGAATACTGTCACACATCTGAGCGATGGCAGTGTATTCCCTTTACAGTAGATCATGTAATTCCTTTGAGTAAAGGTGGCTTAAACTCGATCGATAATTTAGCTTTAGCTTGTTTTCATTGCAATCGCCAAAAATCAGATAAAATTGCAGCAATCGATAAGCAGTCAGGGGCAGAAGTGTCTTTGTTTAATCCTCGTTCTGATAGCTGGGAAGAACACTTTATCTGGTCAGTAGATGTACGCTCAATTATTGGTTTGACAGCAACAGGACGAGCTACAATTGCAGCATTAAAATTTAATAGAGAAAGAATCGTTGATATTCGCGCTGCCGATAAGGAAATCGGACGGCATCCACCACCGGGGGATTGCATTCAGAGTTAATTGCAAAAATATTGTAGGGGCGAACGCGAGTGCGTGCCGTAGGCATCAGCATTTGGGCGACAATTTATGCAACTCAAAAAAGATGCTTAAATCCAAATGCTTCGCCCAGCCCCGACAGATAACCTCTATCTACAAATCTCTCCAAAACACAACCACAAATTTATGCAAATCTACGAAGATACTGATATCGAGGTTATCTGTGAGGCAGGGCGAAGCAGTCGGATAGTTATATCTTGGTTATGTCTCATAAATTGTCGCCCGACTGCTTCGCCCCTACAGAATTTCCGACGATTTTCTCATAGGCGCAACATCCACAACCTGGTAAGTCAATTCACAATAAATAAAGAATAGATTCTCAGCGTTTTTCCTCACACCCAGCCCAGAAGACAAAAACCCCAACCAAAATGACCTCGCCAAATGTGCCGCGCAACGCCTACACCCATGCACCCGAACAGCACCCCAACCTGATTATCGGTAGCCTGCAATTACTCTGGTGGATTTTCTTACGTCCCTCAGCTTTCCGTAACCATTTAACCCGCATCGACCCCGACATCAACACTGATTCTTCTCTTTTAAAAATATGGATTAAACAAAAACGGTGGTGCAATCCGGCTCTATGGAGGCTATCGATCCAAAGTTACATAGTTTTGCCTATCTTAGTTAACATACTACACGGGTTAGTGCTGTGGAGATTGGGTGAGTCAATTGAAAAGATTGCTGTTCTCATTACAATAGGTGTACTTAAAAGCATAGCTTATGGGGTAATAGGAGGATTGGCAGCAAGTTTAACATTTGTTGGGTGGTTTGGTTTCGCTTATGGCATAGTCGTTTCTTTAGTAGTAGGCATATCTTCCGATTTATTTATTCCCTTTACCATTGGTGTCGGATTCCAACTTGCAGCAAGAGTAGCAAATTTATTGAAAACAGTGTTAGACAATGTGGCATTTACTGTAGCAGCAGGTGTAATAGTAACTCTACTTGGCGGAGTGGGAGGGCAAAACTTCAAAGCAGTTTTGCAAGCAGGCGTGGCGGCAGTTTTGGGAGCAATTATAAACTTATGGCTGCCAGTAGTAGTCTATCCTTTCCTAACTATTTGGAATACAGTGCTTTATCGACTCGACAAATTACGCACTAACAGTAAACCGAGTCTCTTACGTTGGCATTCTGCTTTTTGGGATGAATGGGAATTTTTGCCTTTACGCGGTTTAGACAATCACCTTCTCCTTGTCCTGGAACGTAACCCAGATGAGGGAAAAGCCGCACTAAATTACCTTAGTACCAGCCGTCAGCGTTGGGCTGCACAAGCGGTACAAATAGAACTAGATGCAAGGGAATTAGAACATTGTAAAGATGTGGTAGCTATCAGTAATGCTCATCGCACTCTAGCAGTTGACGAACTAAAAAGTCCTGTCACTATCCTACTGAGTGGTTTTAGCCGTATTAGCAATGATGTGGATGCTGCTTTGCATCAAAAAAGCACTTACAATCAGCGTTTAGTTCTGAGTAGACTGGCTAAGGAATTAGACAGTTTAATCCAGGGTTTGACCCGCAGTGATGAAAAATATGCAGTGCGTTTTCTTCCCATCGCTACTGATTGGTATCGAATCATTACTAACTATGTACTAGAACTAACAGAAACAGTCGAACTTCGCCAAGAAGTAGACAATCCCTATATCCTTGGCGTACCTCTCACCGAACAGCAGGAAATCTTCACCGGGCGCACTGACATCGGTACTCGCATCGAACAATTAATCCTAGACCGCCGCCGCCCACCTTTGCTACTATACGGTCAGCGACGCATGGGCAAAACCTCCCTCCTCAACAACCTGGGACGCTTGCTACCCAATAGCATCATCCCGATGTTTGTAGACTTGCAAGGGCCAGTTTCATCAGCGAGTGACTATACTGGTTTTCTCTACAATATCGCCAGAGCGATGATAGACTCAGCCAAACGTCAAAGTGCTGTCACTCTCCCACCCCTCACCCGCGAAACCTTAGCCGTTGACCCTTTCACCAGCTTTGATGAATGGCTCGATAAAGTAGAACAAACCCTAGCACAAAATATCGCCCTGCTTTCCTTGGATGAGTTCGAGGCGCTAGACGACGCTATCAGCAAAGGACGCTTTGACGAACAAGACGTTTTGGGAATGCTGCGTCACCTCATCCAACATCGTCCCCGCTTCAAACTGCTGCTAGCTGGTAGCCATACAATAGAAGAGTTTCAGCGTTGGGCTAGCTACTTAATCAACGTGCAAGTCTTGCATATCAGCTATCTGAAAGAACCGGAAGCGCGTCAGCTAATTGAGCGACCTGTGAAAGATTTTACCCTCCGCTACGAACCCGATGCGGTTGAGCGAGTCCTGCAACTCACCCGCTGTCACCCATTTCTAGTGCAACTGCTGTGCGCGGAAATTATCTACCTGAAAAACGAGCAAGACCCCTCTGTGCGTCGCTTGGCAACATTAGCCGATGTAGAAGCAGCAGTACCAGCAGCTTTAAGCAGTGGCAGTTTCTTTTTTGCCGATATTCAAAATAATCAGGTAGGGGCAGGTTTAGCAGATAACTCATTGTCTCAAAACCACAATCTCTCCCCAAAACCTGCCCCTACTAATGCTTTAGCTTTGCTGCGTTTCATCGCCGCACAGGGGGAAGGTGCAACAGTCAGCCGAGAAGTTTTATCCCGTCAGTTTGCCGATAATTTAGATAGTATTCTGGAATTGCTTTTGCGACGCGAATTAATTGAGGAAATTGCCGCAGGATATCGTTTTCAAGTCGAGTTAATTCGCCGCTGGTTCACATAAAGAAGCGATGATTTTGTCGAAAGAGTGAGTATTCCTGCCCGATTAACAGATAGAACAGTTAAACTATTTTCCTGGCTATAGCGTTATAGACTACTTAACGTATACACAGACAGGAACTCGTTTATAGGCAGGTGTACCACTGCGGCGATCGCTATTCGCACTAAATAAAATATTAGCTTCAGGATAAAACATAAAAGCCGCTCCTTCCCGAATTGTACCGCAAATAATCTCAATATTATCTAATTCTCCAACATCTCCTTTAACATAAACTCGTTGATGTTCTTGTAATCCGGCATTCTGCACATCCAAACGATTCATTAAAATACAATGGCGATGGGGCATTCCCCGATATTTATCCCCCTGCTGATAAACTACAGTATTATGTTGTCCGTAGCTGCGTCCCGTACCTAAAATTAGCACAATTCCTGTTGACTCTTCGGTAATACCAAAATTAGTTTTGCTTGGTAAATTTAATTGTGGTAAAGGTGTGACAAACATTTGGGCTTTTCCCGAACTTGTAGCAAATTTTGGTTGAGTAAAAATCCGCCCTTCAATAGTAAATTCTTCTTGAGTTTTGTCAATTGTGGCAATTTTTTGATAACCGGGAATGGTTTTAGCAATTAACTCCCTAACATAGCTAGTATCTTGTAATTTCCGCCAATTAATTGGACTTTCTCCATGTAGGCGATGAGCGATTTCTGTAAGTAATTCCACTTCCGAAATTAACTCAGCTTCACTTGGTTGTAAATGACTAGTTCCCGGATCATTTAACCGCACAAAATTATTCCCGGATTCAGTGGTAGTTTGATGTGGATTTTCAAACCGATTGAATACAGGTAAAATTAAGGTTTGATGTTGTGCTAATCCGTGAAAATGTCCTAAATTTGGTTTAGTAGCAACATAAAAAATGGTCGGAATTTGTGATAATGCAAATTTGGCTTGTTTTAAATCCGGGTTAGCGGCATAAAGATTTCCCCCTAAGCATAAAAGTGTATCAATTTTTCCCTCTGTAGCAGCTTCAATTAAGGCGCGGGTATCATAACCTGGGGTTTCACTTACGGGATGTCCTAATAATTGGGAGAGTGCTTGTTTGATTTCTTCTTTTAATCGCACAGTTACACCCATTGAACCAAATCCTTGGACATTGGAATGTCCGCGAATGGGCATTGTACCTGCACCGAGTTTTCCTGCATTACCTGTAATTAAGGCTGTGTTAGCAATACTAAAAACGTTATCTACTCCGTTACTATGCTGAGTAATGCCCATTGCCCAGGCAAATACTACTCGCTCTGATGTACCAATTAAATAAGCTGCGGCTGTGATTTCTTCAATAGATAAACCACTTGTGTTAGTAATAGTTTCCCAAGATGTTTGTTGGGCATAGTTTATGACTTCTTGCCAGCCGTCGGTGTAGGAGGCGAGATAGTCTTTTTTGATTAAATCCTGTTCAATTAAGGATTTTTGTAAACCAATAAATAAGGCAACATCGCTACCAGGAATTAGTTGCAGATATAAAGTAGAGATGTCTGAGCCGCCTTTGAGCAGAGATTTAATGGGAAAAGCTGGAGAAGCAAATTTTACTAAGCCGATTTCTATTTGGGGGTTAATAATGATAACTTTGCCGTTTCTTTGGCGCAATTTAATCAATTCATTCATTAACCGGGGATGATTAGCTGGAGCATTAGAGCCAACTAAAACCACGCAATCACTTTCTTTTAGGCTTTCTAGGCTCACCATTGATGTGCCTGAGCCAAATACTTGTTTTAATCCAACGGTTGAGGGAGCGTGACAAAGATCGGAACAATCTGCTAGGTTATTGCTGCCTAAGCTACGCATTAGCAGTTGTAGCAGATAAGCGGCTTCATTGGAAGAACGCCCGGAACTATAAGTAGCGATGCGTTGGGCTGGTTGTTGAAATGCTTTGGTTGCTATTTGGAAAACTTCTTCCCAGGTGATGCGTGAGTAGTGAGAGGCTCCAGTTCTGAGGATTAGGGGATAATTGAGTCTACCTAAGCGATCGCATTCCTGTGAAGTGAGTTGTTGCAGTTGAGTTATGCTATACTTCTGGAAGAATTCTCGGTTAATAGCGGGTTGTAATTCCGATGCGATCGCTTCGACACTTTTAGCACAGCGTTGTAAATATTCAGAAGCTTCGTTAACAAATCCGCCTTTTTGTCCGCCTGTTCCCCAAGCACAGGATAGACAAGCACTTTTATGATTCAGTGTTTGCCATAGTTTCAATCCTGTGGGAGTCAAGGTTTTTTCTACCCAGTATTGAATTACAGGTAAACCGCCCCCTGCTGAGGGATGAGATTCGTTGTCGTTCGGCTGAGTTTCGACAAGCTCAACTGCCCTGTTCACGTCGAAGTCTGGAGAGTTGTTCATCTGTGGTTAACTCAAGGAATGCAATTTTATTTTAGCTACAATCTAAGCGATCGTCTTGAGATCTTTTGAGAATTGAGAATGGTGCAAGATCTCAGCTCAACCCCATAAATCACTTCTGTTGTAAAAGTCCAAACCTGTTTTGTCAGAATATCAATCCGTTGCAGATAAAGCAGCGCTGTTTTGTCAGCAGGATTTACACTTAACACTTTTTCAAAGCAACAGGCGTAGGATCGCTGACAATTGAAATTAATGGATTATTATGAATTAATTTGTCATAATAATTACCTGGTTAAAAAAAATTTATTTCAGATTGTTGAGATCTCAAAGAAATCACCATGAAATTGAGATATTTTAATTGATAGCTCGCTCGCTCGATCGCCTTATGATTAAGATCCCTGTGGCTCCTATCCAACCTATTTGTCACTCCCTAATCAGGAAAATTTTGCCTATATTACTGGGTGTGGTAGCTTCTGTTACTGTTTTATTTCTGTCGCTCGGCTTTCGGGACCTGAACAACTATACATTCAACAGTTGACTCGTGAGTAGAGCAAACACAATTGAAATTAATCTTAGCCATGAACTGAACTATCGAATCAGCCAGCCAATAGCCAATAGCCAATAGCCAAAAATAGATTTTATTATGCTTAAACCCCCATCTAAAACAAGTATTCTAATTGTAGACGATCGCCCCGATAATTTGCGGTTGTTAGCTACAATTCTAGAGTTCCCTGGCTATATTGTTCGGAAATCCCTGAGTGGAAACATGGCGTTGCAAAGTGTCCAGCAAAATCCACCTGATTTGATTTTGCTGGACATTAATATGCCAGGAATGGATGGCTATGAAGTTTGCCAAAAGTTGAAAGCCTCAGAAGTGACACAACATATTCCAATTATTTTTATTAGTGCTTTTGATGATATAAGTGATAAAGTTAAAGGATTTGAAGTTGGCGGACAAGATTATATTACTAAACCTTTTCAAGAACTGGAAGTATTAGCACGCATTAAAAATCAATTATTAATCCAACAACAACAGCAACTTCTAATTGTCCAAAATCAAAAATTAGAAAGAGAAGTTCATGAACGACAACTGGCGGAAGCAGAAGTCCGGCAATTGAATATTAATTTAGAGCGAGGAGTACAAATTCGCACATTGCAATTACAACAATCCTTAAATTTTGCCGCGACCTTAAAGCAGATTTCTGATAGAATGCGGGATTGTTTAGATCAACATCAAATTTTGCAAATGGTTGTGGAAGCATTGGGATGTGCGTTAGAGGTGAACTGTTGTGATGCTGTGCTTTACCATCCCGATCGCTTAAAGTCCGTGATGCGATATCAATGGGTACAGCCAGAATTGAATCAAACTAAAGATCAACCATTTTATACAATAGATTCTCCAGAAGTTTATCAACAGTTACAGCAGAAATATTGCTTTGCTTTCTGTCAAATAGAATCTAATTCAACGGGGAATCAGGCAGCGATTCTTGCCTGTCCCATATTTGATAATCAGGTGGAAGAAACAGGAATTTTAGGCGATTTGTGGTTATATAGAAACACAGGTTCTAGTTTTGGTGAAATGGAGGTAAATTTGGTGGAACAGGTAGCGAATCAATGCGCGATCGCACTTCGCCAAGCTCATCTCTATGAAGCGGCACAAGCTCAAGTCCAAGAACTGCAACGGCTCAATCAACTGAAAAATGAGTTTCTTAATACCATTTCCCACGAATTGCGCTCCCCCATTGCTAGTATGAAAATGATAATTCAACTATTGGCAAGTTTGTTGAGTCAAGAAGATAATCAGACTCAGGGAAATAGGGAATTAGTAAGTCAAAACCGCCAAATTTTGCGATATTTAAAAGTTTTGCAGGAAGAGTGCGATCGGGAACTGCTTTTAGTAGAAGACTTGTTAAACTTACAACATCTAGAAGCCGGAACTTATCCGCAACAACTCTCAGAAATTAACCTCAAAGATTGGATTCTTCATACTATTGAGCCATTTGAAATTCGCACCCAAAATCATCAACAATATTTGAAAATTAATCTCGCTGCCAACTTGCCAACAGTCAATTGCGATCCTTTTAGTCTCAGTCGAGTGGTGACAGAACTACTGAATAATGCTTGTAAATATACTCCCGCAGGTGGCACTATTGCGATCGAACTTAGCATCTTACAGGAAAAAACAACTCAACAAGAAGCAAGTATTTCTCTAATCAATCAATCTTCTTGGCTGCAACTGATCGTTACTAATACAGGTGTGGAAATTCCAGAACCAGAACTTCCCCGGATCTTTGATAAATTCTATCGCATACCCCAAAACGACCCCTGGAAATATGGTGGCACTGGTTTAGGACTAGCACTGGTCAAAAAGTTGGTTGAACAAATGGGCGGAAACATCATCGCTAAAAGCGCCAACAATATTACTAAATTCATTGTTCAAAGCCCACTCTGCTCTTAGGGGAGATGGGGAGATCGGGAGATGGGGAGATGGGGAGATTGTTTCTCGTTCCCCGGTTGAACCGGGGAACGAGATCGCCGGAGGTTCTACCTCCTTTGTGAAGCCAGATCTGAGTTAAATCAATTCTTTCATGCGTTGGCGACCTTCGATCGCAGGCTCACTAAAAAAGGAGGAGTAGAAAAATCCGGCTAATATTGCGCCAAAAATTGGTGCCACCCAGAATAACCATGTTTGCGCCAAGAGTTCTGTTCCGGCAAATATCGCAACACCTGTACTCCGAGCCGGGTTGACAGAAGTGTTAGTAACAGGAATACTAATTAAGTGGATTAGGGTAAGTCCTAAGCCAATGGCGATCGGAGCAAAACCAGCGGGAGCACGATGATCGGTAGAACCCAGGATAATCATCAAAAACATGAAAGTCATTACTACTTCAGTAATGAAAGCCGCTAACAGATTATATCCGCCCGGAGAGTGTGCGCCAAAACCGTTGGTAGCTAGAGGATTAGAACCAGAAAGGACAAAACCTTCTTTTCCAGTAGCGATTAGATAAAGTAGTCCAGCGGCGATCGTTGCCCCAATCACTTGAGAAGCAATATAAGGTAGAAGTTCGGAAGCGGGAAAACGTTTACCTGCCCATAATCCAAAGGATACTGCTGGGTTCAGGTGACAGCCAGAAATATGACCGATCGCGTAAGCCATTGTCAACACAGTTAGTCCAAAGGCAAGGGCGACACCAACAAACCCAAGCCCCAAAGGAAACAAAGTCTCTCCACCCATTTTGGCACCATCTGCGGTGAAGGTTGCGGCTAGTACTGCGCTACCACAACCACCCAACACCAGCCAAAATGTACCGAGCAACTCAGCGATACACCGTTTTGTTAAGGTCATTAGTACAAATCTCCTTGGTTTTGCCAGACTTTAGGTAACAGTTATTTTTCCTGAATTGTTTTGTTTTGGGACATATTCTACAGCTTGTAGATAAGAGAATTATATGAAGATGAGAAAATTTTGTCTTAATCCACTAAACCTGCACGTAGAGCTATTACTGCGGCTTGGGTGCGATCGTTTACATTTAACTTATTAAAGATGTTTCGCAGATGAGTTTTTACTGTCCCTACTGTAAGATATAGCTTTTCAGCTATTTCGGAATTGGTGTCTCCCTGGACGATTAACTCCAAAATTTCTAGTTCCCTTTTAGTTAGGGGGTGTTCTTGTAAATACAAATGATACTCCGAGACTATTGCCCGAATGCTAACTGTTTTGCTGTTACTGAGCGAAGATTTTTCTGATTCCATATTGGAATTGAGTAGCTGAGGCACCCCCCATTTTGTTTGACTTAATTCAACCGGGGAGTTTTGGATTAAATGCTCGATCGCTAGTAAAGAGAGGCTACTGTTAACTTTCATATTTCTCAAAAACCTATCTCGAAACCAAAGTAGTAGATTTACTGAACTCTTGTTTGATTATTGCTGATTATTGTTACAACGGTAATTATATCAAAAATTTTCCCCATGTCAGGAAATATTTATATTACCAGCGTAGATTTTTGTCGAGCTAGTGCAAGGTGGCAGAAATAACTTATCAGTGGAAAAGAGGTAAAAGGCTGAACATAAAAGCCTTCTTCCCTCAGAGTCTTGGAGCCTTCTTGTACAAGCGCAGTTACTTCTTGGAAAATTTCTTTTTGCAGTTACACTCCCGAATAAAATTGTATTGGTTGCTTTTTGGGTCTAAAAAAACCTGTGTTAAATTTTAGCTAAATCTAAATGTACAACTTAAAAGTAAAGAACTTATAAGAAAAAGCTCTAGCCCGTCAAATGTTATCACTTTCTTATAAAGTTATAGTAAAAGATGTAAAGTAGACGAATCTCCCTTCTGGTTCACCTTTTAAGAAACAATCCCAGTCTGGTATGAAAATTCTATTAGTAGAGGACGATCCGTTTACAGGCGAACTGATCTCAGCAACACTGAAGACTCACCGCTACATTGTGGAACTGGCAACTGATGGTCAAATAGCATTGGAATTGGCAAATGTATGTAATTATGACTTGATAATTCTGGATGTACAAATTCCTAAATTAGATGGGATTAGCGTCTGTCGTCAGTTACGTTCCTCTGGATGTAGCACTCCGATTTTAATTTTGACAGCTAAAGATTCAAATGATGACATTGTAACAGGTTTGGATGCTGGAGCCGATGATTATGTCGCTAAACCTTGCGAGCCTGCCCAACTATTAGCACGTATCCGAGCCTTATTAAGGCGTGGAAGTGCCAAGTGTGAAGCAACAATTTTAACTTATGGGGATTTGTGTTTAGATCCGGCTTTAGCTCTGGTGAAATATCAACAGCAAGTTGTTAACCTGAGAACTAAAGAATACAGCCTTTTAGAACTGTTTTTGCGCCATCCGCAAAGGATATTTAGTCGCAATGCGATTATCGATCATTTGTGGAAAATTGATAATTGTCCAACGGAACACGCTGTCACTAATTTGATTAAAGATTTACGTCGTCAACTAAAAGCTGCTGGAATGAAAGAAGAATTTATTGAAACAGTATATGGATTAGGATATCGTGTCAAGACAGCGCCGGATCAAGGAGAAACGGCAAATAAAGCGAAGAAAGACAAAATAAACCAAACAGAAATTAATAAATTTCCCACTGAATCAGTAGCAATTAATCGAATTTTTGAACAGTTTCGTTCTACTCTGGAAGAACGGCTGAAAATTTTGGCAGTGGTAGTTCCAGAAGGATGGCAACAGGTAAATCCCGAACAGGTGCAAAAAGCTAAGGAAGAAGCGCATCGATTGGCGGGAAGTTTAGGAACTTTTGGCTATCCGAGAGGATCGGAAATAGCAAGAGCGATCGAACATCTGTTAATGGAGACAAAATTAGAGTCACAACAAATTTCTCGCTTTTCTCAACTGCTAATGGAATTAAAACAGGAATTAAACAACCCACCCCAACTTTTAGAAGAAAGCCCATCAACTTTAGCTCCGCGAGTATTACTGATCGGAGAAAAAACCGAGTTTGCCGAAAGTTTAATTGCAGAAGCCTCTGTTTGGAAATGGCAAATTCAGTTAATATCAGATAAATCAAAAGTATTACAACAGATAGCTTCAGCTACACCGATCGCCATTGTACTGCTACTCAACTCCTCGCCACTAACAAAAGAACAACTGTCGCTGCTGTGGGAATTAAGGCAAGAATTTCCTTCGATTCCTTTCATTACTTTGGGAGAACATGATAACTTAGATAGTCGGGTGCAAGTGGCTCGTCTAGGTAGTGAAAAGTATCTTGTACAACCAGTTACTCCCACAGAAGTATTGGAAGCAATTTACCAATTACTACTACCAATTCAAGAAAAAGATGCCAAAGTAATGGTAGTAGATGACGATCCCACAGTGTTGAAGATTTTAACCCATCTGCTGCAACCTTGGGGAGTGCGAGTTACTTGTCTGGATAATCCGCAGCAATTTTGGGAGGTACTCAAAAGTACTGAGCCTGATTTGTTACTGTTGGATTTAGAAATGCCGACTTTTAACGGCATCGAACTTTGTCAAGTGGTGCGCCAAGATCCGAAATATGGAGATTTACCAATTTTAGTGGTAACTGCTCATAACGATCGCCAATCCACCCAAAAAGTTTTTGCCGCCGGAGCCGATGATATGATTAGTAAACCGATCGTAGGGCCTGAATTAGTTACTAGGGTAATCAGCCGCATCGAGCGATCGCGTTTACGTCAACAGCTAGATTATCTACATCAACAGCAAGCAGCAATTTGGCAACAACAAGCCAGAATCGATCCATTAACCCAAATTCCTAATCGTCGAGCTTTGGAAGAATTTCTCCAACAACAATGGCAACAGCTAATTCAAGAACAGGAAACTTTATGCTTAATTCTCTGTGATGTAGACCATTTTAAAAATTACAACGATTTTTATGGACATCCAGCAGGTGATATCTGCTTAAAACAAATTGCTAAAACAATTCAAGAATGTATCAAATCTTCCGATTTAGCTGCTCGTTATGGTGGCGAAGAATTTGCCATTATTCTACCTAAAACTAGCCTCGATGGTGCCTTGCGTGTTGCTCAACGGATTCAACAAAAAATCTCTCAGTTACAGATTCCCCATGAAAGATCGAAAATCAAAAATTATGTGACTATTAGTATGGGTATTACAGGTAAAATTCCCACACCAGAGCAAAGCTTTGATTCCTTAATTGCGATCGCAGATGAAGCATTATATACTGCCAAAAACCGGGGAAGAAATACTTATTGTTTGTATCCTTTATAGTTTCGCTCCTTAACTCAAAACTCTCTCAAACTAAGCTAATAAATTTATATATGCGATCGTTTATTTTCCCTAAGCATCAGCGTTTTTTTCGGAAAGTTCCCTTACATTGGGTGCTGGTTGTACCTTTTGTGCTACAAACGGTGGGAGCAGTGGGATTAGTTGGTTATTTCTCTTATCGGAGTGGACAAGAGGCAGTTGAGGATTTAGCTCATCGGTTGTTGGCGCAGGTATCCCAACGAGTTAGCGATCGCCTTGACAGATATTTACAAACCTCTCAACAAATTGTGTTAGTAAATCAACAGGCAGTAAAGCAGGGAAGTCTAAATCTCAACGACTTTGAGCAACTGCGACAACATTTATGGCAACAGATTAACTTGAATCCCTTACTTTCATCTAATAGCTTTTGGAGTCAGGAGGGAGAAGCGATCGGTTACATACGTTTATTCTCAGAACAAGAACGTGACTATGCTAGCAAGCTGACTGGCAAGAACGTGATTCCGGGGAGAAAATACTTAATGAAAATCAACAAACTCAATCCGAGTCAGCGCCAGTTTTATCGGATTGACGATCGCGGTACGCCAAAAAAACTAATATATTCGACGGTTGATGTGGATTTTCAAAAGCTGCCTTGGTATCGTCAAGTAAAAGCTGCCAGAAAACCAACTTGGTCATCGATTAATGTCAATCGAATTATACCCTTTTTACAAATACAGGCATTGGCTCCCATCCATAATAGCGCCGGAAAATTTCAAGGAACTTTTAACTCTTTTTATTTATTATCAGATCTTAGTAGCTTTCTGCACCAACAAAAATTTTCTCGATCGGGACAAGTCTTTATTATTGAGCGATCGGGAACTTTAGTTGCTACCTCTAGTTTAGAAAAACTCTATGTCAAGTCAGCAAAAGGAAAACCAAAAAGATTAGCAGCATTAAATAGCCAAGATTACCGGACAAGGGAAGTTGCCCAAAAGTTAGTTAACAGATTCGGCAGCTTTTTTGATTTACGAAATCCCCAAGAACTGAATTTAGTAACTAATAATCAACGGCAGTTTGTCCAAGTAACTCCCTATCGAGATAATTATGGACTCGATTGGCTGATTGTGCTAATTGTGCCAGAATCTGATTTCATGGGAAGTATTAACAAAAATCTTTGGCGGACAATTTGGCTGTGTGGATTGACTTTTTTAGGTACAAGTGCGGCGGGAATTTTTAGTGCTTATTGTATTGCTAAACCAATTCGGAGATTAAGTCGAATTAGTCAAGAATTGGCAGAAGGGAATTGGCAAAATGTTGAGCAAGAAGATAGCGCTATTAAGGAAATTTCTGTGCTGGCGCAATCTTTCAACCGCACTGCTCAACAGTTGCAACAGTCTTTTACACAGATTAAAACAGCGCTGCAAGAATCGGAAGTAAGATTTACTAAAGTATTTCGCACTTGTCCCGATCCGATTTCAATTAATCAGTTGGGAGATGGCGGAAAATATATAGAAGTTAATGATAGTTTTATCCAATTTAGTGAGTATAGCCGGGAAGAAATTATTGGGAGAACTCCAGAAGAATTAAATTTTAGCGCTGATTTACAACAAAATGTAATTCTTTGGGAAGAGTTACAAAAATCTGGGCGAATTGAGGGATTTGAATTTCATTACCGCACTAAGTCGGGTAAGTTGGGAACTTCGCTATTGTCGATCGAACTGGTAGAATTAGACGGTCAACAACGAGTTTTGACTATTAGTAAAGATATTAGCGATCGCAAACAATTAGAACTGGCACTGCAAGCTTCTCAAGTTCAACTTAATGATATTCTCAATAGTGCGATCGCCGCAATTAGTAGCTTTCGAGTATCTCCAGATGGGAATTGGGAAATTAACTATATTTCCGCTGGTAGTGAATTTATTTCTGGTTATACTCCCGCCGAATTGCAAGCAGACAAAAACCTCTGGGTATCGCGGATTTTTCCCGGAGATTGGGAAGCGATCGAATCTCAAGTATTTGCCGATATCTTCGCGCAGCAAACCGGAACTTACGAGTATCGACTTTACCATAAAAATGGTAGCTTACGTTGGATTTCCCAAACTAATAATTCTCGATGGGATGCTACTTTAAATTGTTGGATTCTGACGGCTGTTTCTTTAGATATTACCGATCGCAAACAAGCAGAAGAACGACTTTCCAAAACTGAAAGATGGCTACGTCATTATAGCAATCAATCTCCCAGTTCAATTTATACATTGGTTGAAGAATTGGATGGGCGTGTCTGGTTTGAGTATAGTAGTTCCGCAGTAGAAGCAATTCATGAATTGACATTTCAACAGATTAGAGAAAATCCTCAAGCTTTATTTGAGCAATTCCATCCTGACGATATAGCCAGCTATACAGAAGCAGTAGCTAAGAGTAAAGAAAAGCTAGAAATTTTTTCTCATGAATGGCGGATTATTACTCCTTCTGGCAAACTTAAATGGTTACAAGCCAATTCGCAACCAGAAAAACGCAGTAATGGCGCGATCGCATGGCATGGTGTGATTACTGATATTACCGATCACAAACAAGCACAAGAAGCCTTACGCCAAAGTGAAGAAAGATTCCAAAAATTAGCAGCAGCTTCCCCAGGAGTAATTTACACCGTTATTGAATATCCTAGCGGCCCTGTGTGCTACGAATATGTGAGTCCGGCATTTGAAGAAATACATGAAATTCCAGTGGCAGAAGTTCTCCAAGATGCCACAATTACATTTAACCAAATTCATCCAGACGATCGAGAGGGCTATCAACAAGCTGTAAAAGCAAGTCTAGAAACAGGAAAACCATTCAAACATGAATGGCGAATTATTACGCCTTCTCTGAAAATTAAGTGGATTCAAGCTAGTTCTCGACCACAACGAAGGAAAAATGGTGAAGTTGCTTGGCATGGCGTTGTTTTGGATATTACCGATCGCAAACAATTTGAAGAAAAACTGGGCAAAACCGAACAATGGCTGAATCAATTTAGCAATTCCTCCCCTTCAGTTATCTACACTCTAGTTAGAGAAGCTAATGGATTATTCTGGTTTGAATACATTAGTTCCGCCTGTGAAACGATTAATGAAGTAACCGCAGAACAAGTATTAAAGGACGCTTACTTGCTAATTGGACAGATCACGAGAGAGGATATTTCAGGTTATGATGCCGCTGTTACTTACAGTGCCGAAACCTTAGAAGTTTTCTGTTATCAATGGCGAATTATTACTCCTTCTCTTAAAATCAAATGGTTACAGGCAAATTCTCAACCAGAACGTCGCAGTAATGGTGCGATCGCATGGCATGGCGTTGTTTTAGATATCACAGAACAGAAGCAAACAGAACAAGCTTTGCAACAAGCACTTGGGCATATTGATACTCACTTTGATGAATGTCCCCTAGCAATTGTGCAATGGGATCGAGACTTCCAAATTATACGTTGGTCGAAACAAGCAGAACGCATTCTTGGCTGGACTGCCCAAGAAGTAAAAGCCGAATCTCCGGCGATCTGGAAGTTTATTTATGAGGAAGATATTAATTATGTAAATGCCGAACTTTCTCCGTTGATCAATGGGTTAGTTACTGGTAAGGCGCTCGAAAATCGTAACTACACTAAAGATGGTCGAGTGATTGTTTGTCAGTGGTATAGTTCAGCAGTTTTTGATCCAGCAGGTAATTTGGTTTCTGTACTTTCTTTTGGTCAGGATATTACCGATCGCCAAAAAATTGAAGCCGCTTTGCGGGAAAGCGAACAAACAAATCGAGCTTTGGTGCAGTCAATTCCCGATTTATTAATTCGCATGAATCGAGATGGTAGATACTTAGATATCCGACTAGCTGATGGCATTAAGTTATTTAATCCTGACAAAGTTGAACAAGGAGCTAGCGTTTTCGACTTGCTGCCACTAGAAATTGCTCAACAAAGGTTCAGTCAGACTCAAACTACATTAGCAACTAAAGAAGTGCAAATTCAAGAATACCAATTGGAAATAGACGGGGAAATTTATTATGAAGAAGCCCGAATAGTTCCCTGTGGCGTGGATGATGTTTTAATAATAGTGCGTGATGTGACCGATCGCAAACGCATTGAAGCCGCATTACGGGAAAGTGAAGAAAGGTTTCGCAGAGCTTTTGATGATGCCGCAATTGGTATGGCATTAGTTTCTTTAGATGGCAGGTTTTTACAAGTAAATCATGCCCTTTGTGAAATTACAGGTTACAGCGAAACTGAACTTTTAGGCAATTTTTTACCCGATATTACTCACTCAGATGATTTAGATGCAGATTTGGAATATATGCGTCAGGTATTGGCAGGAAAACGCCGGAATTATCAAATAGAAAAACGTTACATCCATAAATCTGGTCATTTTGTTTGGTGTCTTTTAAGTATTTCTATAGTTCAGGATCAACAGGGAAATTATCTTTACTTTGTCGGGCAAGTTCAAGATATTAGCGAACGTCACAAAATTGATAGAATTAAAGATGAATTTATTTCGATTGTCAGTCATGAATTGCGAACTCCCTTAACAGCAATTCGCGGTTCTCTAGGAATTCTGGAAACCGGAGTTTTAGATAATCGCCCGGAAAAAGCTAAATATATGCTTCAGGTGGCAGTGAAAAATAGCGATCGCTTAGTCCGGTTGGTTAATGACATTCTAGATTTAGAAAGATTGCAGTCTGGGAAATTTCAATTATTTATGGAAAACTGCCAAGTTGAAGATATCATGCAGCAGGCTGTAGAATCTGTACAAGCGATCGCTAATGAAGCACAAATTAAACTGGATGTCACACCACTAGTCGCAGAAATTTGCGCTTCCACTGATGCGATTATTCAAGCCCTGACTAATTTACTCAGCAATGCAATCAAATTTTCTCCGGCTCATAGTACGATCTGGTTAAGCGCCGAATGCAGAATCGGCGAACCGCAAACAAAGGAAAATCCAACTGTTGAACAATCCCCACTTTCAACTCCCTATATCTTATTTCAGGTGAGAGATCGAGGCCGGGGAATTCCTGCTGATAAATTAGAAACAATTTTTGGCAGATTTCAACAAGTTGATATTTCTGATGCTCGGCAAAAAGGAGGTACTGGGTTAGGTTTAGCTATTTGCAAAAGCATAGTACAACAGCACAAAGGCAAAATCTGGGTTGAAAGTATTTTAGGTCAAGGTAGTATATTTTATTTCACGTTACCAATAAAAAATACAGAACTATGAGTAAACATATTTTAGTAATTGATGACGAACAAGATATTCGTGATGTAGTTCAAGTTTCCTTAGAAGAATTTGCAGGTTGGCAAGTGGAAACAGCAAGTTCCGGCGAAGAAGGGTTACGAAAAGTGAAAACTGGCAAGTGGGATGCCATTCTTCTGGATGTGTCAATGCCCGATCTCGATGGATTTTCTGTATTTGAACAGCTGCAAGCTAACTCAGCAACTCGAACAATCCCTGTAGTGTTATTAACAGCAAAAGTTTTACCTAGCGATCGTCGCCGCTTCGCCGAAATCGGTGTGACAGGAGTGATTGTCAAACCTTTCAACCCGGTGACAGTGTGGCATCAGGTAGCCCAGATTCTCAAATGGTGAAAATTTTACAAAAAAGCCTTATAACTTTCTTACTTTTTTACTTTAATTTGAAAAGTATTATCCCTTTCAAACCTACACTAGAAGTGTAGTAAGGAAATCAGCCCAATGACAGAAATTAGAAATGACTCATCCAAAGCGTTCGTAGTGCAACACTCGATTAACATACTCAATCAAGCAGCAAATAAACTACAAGAAAATGATTTTGTCTCTGCTCAAGTGATGATTGGAGTAGCCAAACATCTACTAGATGAAGTGCAAACCGATCTAGAACATTATTTAACAATTCAGAAGATGTTGAAAGATACTTTAAAATCCTAGCCAATAACAATTGTAGCGATGCCGGAAGCGATCGTTAGCTGTGAAATCTTTTTGCATTATGTCTAGTGCTAAATCTATTTTGCTGATTGATTACGAAGCAAGTGTGCGCGAAGTGCTTCAAGTTTGCTTGAGCGAAATTGGCGGTTGGAATGTCATAGCAGTTGCTTCTTTTGAAGAAGGATTAGCATTATTGCTAACCGAAAAACTTGATGCCATTATCATGGATAATGTCACCGCAAAAAGAAACAGTACCAGATTTATTCAAAAGCTGAAGGCGAATCCTTTAACTCAGTCAATTCCGATTTTGTTAATTACCCATAAAGCAAGTTGGTATAGTCGTCAACATTTGCAAGAAATGAGTGTGGTGGGTGCGATCGCCAAACCCTTTGATCCTGTCTTTCTACCAGTACAAATTTCTAAACTATTAGGCTGGAATTCCACTGTTCCATCAGATTGATCTCTCGGATCTCTCCTTGTCTTTGATATCATGTCCGACCAATCAACCATAGTATAAACGATCGCAAACCTGTAGAGACGTTGCATGCAACGTCTCTACAGAATGGGTAATCAACCGGACATGATATGAGACTCTTGGGACAAGGAATTTTTACTTTCTGCCCTGGAGTATACTCGTTCCCCGGTTCAACCGGGGAACGAAGAATAGAGGCGGGAGCCTCTTGCCTCTTGGTGCAAGATCTGAGTTCACGCTAAACCTAAAACCTTGCGTAACAACGCTTGATCTTCCAACTTGGCAGATAAACGTCCTTTTTCTAAATCTCTGATCCAGCTTTGGCTTTTTCCAGTCATTTTTGCCAAATCTCTTTGAGACATACCTTGACGTTTTCTTGCTGCCAAAATTTGTTCAGCAGACAAAACTACCTGCTCAATTTGTTTGGTTTTTTTAATCCGATTGGTACGCTTTTTCTTGTCTTCCTCGCTGTTTTGCTGTTCCCAACCCACAGGCAATTCAAACCACAAAATCCGCGCATTCATCAAAGAATTCCATTTCCCACGCGGGCCAATATCGGTAATCCGAGAATCATTACCTCCATCGTTGATCCAAAAGTCTAAAGCATCATCGGCATCATCAGGAAGTTCTGATAACTTTGCCCAAAGTGGTTGAATTTCTGGCGGATAAGTTACCGGATCGAATATCGGTTTAATTCCATAATGATGGAGACATTCTAAGTCGCTTTCAAATGTTTTCAACAATCTCTTCCTTTCTTCCCGCATTTGCGTTGCCAAAGCGACTTTTTCTTCTCCGTAAGCAATTCGCATTAATGTGGGTACGGTAATTCGCTGTTCTTTGCCCATTTTGGCTTTAAACAACAACCATAACATCATTCTTGCCGCACCTTCATGTTGCTGCCAAATACTCATAACGTTGGTTAACAGAGATTTGGGCAAAATGCCGTATTGATAAAAAGCAGTGCGTTCTTTACAACCTTGTTTGTTTAGGAAGTACTGTGCCCAAATTCCAGCGCGAATTTTGAAAGTTAATCCCACTAGATATTTGCATCCTAATTCATCTTCTTGAAAATGATGCTGAATTTCTAGTAAGTGCCATAAGCGAGTTCCACTGACAGAAAAGCCGTTGATTTTTCCTTGTTTCGGCCAATCTATAGAAGCAGTAATTAAGCAAGGTTGGAGGGCAATTTCTCTGATTAAAGCGAGTTTGAAAGCTTTACTTAAGTCTTTGCGTTTGTCGAGTCCTAAGTATTCTTCTATTTGTCGATCGTTAATCAAAAATTCCTGCTGCCAGGGTTTTTCTAAGGCAGTGGCATGGGCCGCATATATCAGGTGCATACAAGCAGCACGAATGTCTAGGGATTCGATCGCTTTAACTGCCTCTTTTCCCGTTAACGGCGCTGCATCATCAGAAAGGCTTTCGGTAATTCTTAATGAGATTCCGCCCCTGCCTCCATTAATTGAGCGTTCATAACAAGGCTGTCCCGAAGCTTCTACTTTCCAGGGTAAAGATTGCCTTTGCGCTAACAAATTACAGAGTTCCCAAATCAATATCGAAGAGGCAAAGGGATTATTTTTCCCATTAGCAAATAAGTCCGGGTTAGTTATCGGTCTAGTTTCGGCTTTGTATCTGCCCTTCTTCGGTTCTGACGGTAAAGGACAGTCGATCGGGCAATAAGTCAGACATTGCGCTTCTGGATAATAACCTTCACAATTATTGCAAAGACTAGGGTCAATCCAATAATCATCACTCACCACTTTAATTGCACCAGTTGGGCAGTGAGTCCGACAACTATCACACTTTAAGCAAGTACCGGGGATTTTGTATGCCATAAGCCAATCACATTTCTTCTCAGCAAGATACCGACAATCTCGAACTTTTATCGACTCATCTCACCTGAAGCTCTATTAAGTTATTTATTATAAAGATATATAAGTGAAATTTTATGTTTGTTCATCACAAGCTATTTAATAGACATTTAATAACTTCAGGTCTAAGCATTATGAAATTTTCCAATTATTTACATATTGCTTACATATAAAAAGTACGCTAAGTATTTTTGAAATTTTGTTCATCTAGAACATTTTAACAGATCTTAACATAAATTTACTAAAGAGCCAGAGGTGATGAGTAGAGGCTGTGGCGTTAAATTGAAACTTGATAAGAATTCCTGATTAAGGTGAGGAATACAATGGAAAAATCCGGTTGCTTTAGAAAATTTTTCCCTGAAGAAACCGGATTTTATAGAGAATAGATGTTAAGATTAAAAGCGATCGCCAATCACCACAAAAACCTCATTACCACCGCGATCGTTCCAACCGACTTCAAACCTGATTAACCCAAAAGGACTGCGAGCATTAAAACCAAAACCATAACCCAAACCATCCCCAGGTTTATCTCGGACTACCGCAGGTTTACCCGTGACATCATCAGCCGTGCCAAAATCAGTGGCGTAGTCTACAAACAGACTTGCCGACACATCAAAAGGTTGGCGAAAAGCAGTAAAAGAAAAGACAGGAAAACGGTATTCAGCGGTAGCTTGAATGAAACTGCGACTAGTAGAAATTTCACCTTTGCTGTAACCGCGTACTGAAGAAGTACCACCTAAATTAAAAGCTTCATAAGGCGGAACATCACCCAGCATAGTACCTGTTTGCAAATTTAAAATAAAAGTTTGCGGCCCTTCAGTAAAATTCAACAACCTTACCGGAAAAAATTGCGTGAAGTTAGCAGCAAGCCGCGTATAAGTAATGCTAGAATCTCCCACAGGTAAAGATTGATCCAAGCCAAATTTGATCCGAGAACCACTGGTAGGATAACTAGGATTATCAGTGGTATCGTACAAACCAGCGAAATTTAAAGTTAATAAAACATCAATTCCGTCATTGCTAAAAGATAATTCGTTACCCAATTCATCTCGTGGAGAAATATCAGAAGTAAAAGCCGCATCTCGGATCGCTACTCTTTGATAATTAAATCCTACCGCCATTTGCAGTTGCGGCGCTAAACGTTGGGAATATTCTATGCCACCACCCAAGCGATCGACCCAAGGTTCATCTCCCCCCGGTAATTCTACCTCCCTTTCTCCTTCCTCAAAAGCCGGAACTCGCGACTGTTGACTAGAAAAATTAACCGAAAAAATCCCCGGTAAAGTTCCCGGTGCAATGCTATAACTAAGGTCAACACCTAATAATTCAAAACCACCAATTGCTTCAAGTACCAACCTTTGGTTATCACCAATTTTTTGCTGTACGTATCCGCTAATGGAAAATGATGGTAATGCAGTTGATTGTGCGGCTACAACTGTTTCACGAGTTGGCCCTTTTAATGCGGTAGGTTCCCCTAAAATTGAACCAAAACCAAAACTGAAAGCTTTATCTCCGGGAAATAAAGGCGAGTTGACTGTTGGATCTGTAGTATCCTGTGCAAATTCTCTAGTCTGAGATTGAGAAGCATTAGGTAACAAATCGACAGCGTTAGTGGAGACTTTTTCTAAAGTGGGATAGGATAAGCGATCGAAATAGCTTGCTTCTAATAACAAATCTGTCCAAGACAAATCCTGACTCCAGCTAGCAGTTGCAAAAAATAGGTTCCCAGAGGTAGCACCTAAAATCAGGAATAATGGTCGTATAAAAGACTTGTTTGGCGTTGGCATTGACTTTTTCCTCACACTTGCCAAATAGAATAACATCCAGCCATGCCAAAGTCAGTTATTCTTTACACTCAGAAGTTTAAACTCGCGGGATTTTCAGCATTATTTTTATAATATAAGAATGCTAGAACTTCACTGTCACACAACCTATTCCGACGGCACTCTTACACCAGCTGAACTCGTAAAAAAAGCTGCCCAAACTGGTGTAAAAGCGCTAGCAATTACCGATCACGATACCGTTTCTGGTTGGGATGAAGCAATTGCTGTTGCTGCTAACTACGAAATAGAAATAGTTCCAGGTATCGAACTGAGCACCGTACATAATGAACGTTCATTACATATTTTGGGTTTTTATCCCAACCCAGATTTAATCCGTCCAGCATTACAAGAACGTTTAGCCGGAAGAAAACGCCGTGCTGCACAAATGGTAGCGAATTTAGCGAATTTAGGTTATCATATTCAACTTCCCGAAATGGGCGCAGAAATGGCACCCGGAAGACCGCATATTGCAGCGGCACTGGTGAAAGCGGGAATAGTAAGATCATCTCAGGAAGCCTTCGATCGCTGGTTAGGAGATGACAAACCTGCTTATGTACATTATGAAAAATTTTCCATCCAAGAAGGTGTTTCTTTACTGCGGGAATGTGGCGCTGTACCTGTGTGGGCACACCCCTGTTTATTTCGCGGTGGTGTAATTACAGAAGTGCTTAAAGAATTGGTAGACGCAGGTTTAATGGGAGTAGAAGTTTACCATCCTAACCACAATTCCAGAGAGCAAAAGATGCTGTTAGAATTGTGTGCTAAATATGGTTTACTGGTTACAGGTGGCAGCGATTATCATGGCCCAAATCTTATGTCCAAAGATGAGGATCGATCGCTCAATCATCTGCATTTACCGATAGAATTACTAACACCTGTAAAAACAGCCGCAGCAACTTTACAACAGTTGTAGGGGCAATTCATGAATTGCCCGTACTGGGCAATTCATGAATTGCCCGTACTGAGCAATTCATGAATTGCCCGTACTGAGCAATTCATGAATTGCCCGTACTGAGTTTTCAGTTAAGCAGAAACTTTGGCAAGTTTTGAGTTTTAATTTTCTCCTCTGCCCCCCTGCCCCCCTGCCCCCCTGCCTTCAAGTCTATGAAAGCTGACATTTTGGTAATAGATGATACGCCGGAAAATCTAAATCTTTTGTCTGCCATGCTGACAGAACAAGGTTACAAAGTTCGCAGCGTGACTAAAGGTTCCACAGGGTTAAGAGGGGCACAAGCTGCGCCGCCTGACTTAATTTTGTTGGATGTAAATATGCCGCAAATGAACGGTTATGAAGTGTGTCAGCAGTTAAAAAAAGACGATCGCACTCGTGAAATTCCAGTAATTTTTATCAGTGCTTTAGGAGATGTTTTAGATAAAGTCAAAGCTTTTGCTGTAGGGGGAGTAGATTACATTACTAAACCTTTTCACGTTGAAGAAGTTTTAGCCAGAATTGAAACACACCTGACAATTTGTAAGTTACAAAAACAACTGCAAACGCAAAACTCGCTATTACAACAGGAAATTCGCGATCGGGAAAAAGCCGAAGAGAAATTTAGGAAAGCATTTCGTTCTAGTCCTAACCCAATTGCGATCGCCACGCTGGAAGAAGGCATATTTATTGAGATCAATCCCAGCTTTTTAAGAATGAGTGGTTATTCCCAAAGCGAAGTAATTGGACATAACGCTGCTGAATTAAATTTAGGAATTCCCCAAGAAATTTACGAACAAGCTATACAACAATTATTAGAAACCGGATATTTGCAAAATCAAGAATGTGAATTTCGCACTAAAAACGGAGAAACAAAATCCGTATTATTATCAGTAGAATTAATCGACCTTAGCGGAATTCCCTGTACTTTGAATATAGTCAACGATATCACCGAACGCAAACGTTTAGAAAATGAATTTATCTCTTTAGTCAGTCACGAATTACGCACTCCCTTAACTTCTTTAATGGGTTCCTTAGACATTCTCTGCGCTGGAAAATTGGGAACTTTAACACCCAAAGGACAAAATGTTTTAAGAATTGCGATTACTAACACCGAAAGATTGATTCGGTTAATTAACGACATCCTCGATTTAGAAAGGATGAAATCCGGCAAAATTGCCATGCAAATGGTTAAATGTAATGCTGCTAAAATTATCAATCAAGCAGTAGAATCAATGCAAGCTTTAGCAGATCAAGCAGAAATTAAATTAATCGCGCAACCTTTGAATGTAGAATTGTGGGCAGATCCCGATCGCTTATTACAAACCTTCACCAACCTACTCAGCAACGCCATTAAATTTTCCGAATCAGGTAGCAATGTTTGGATTAATACCGAACTCAAAAAATCAGAAAATCCTGACTCTGACTTCATATTATTTACAGTCAAAGATCGAGGTCGAGGCATCCCTTCTGATAAATTACACCTAATTTTTGAACGTTTCCAACAAGTAGATGCCTCCGACTCCCGTAAAAAAGGAGGAACAGGATTAGGATTAGCGATTTGTCGCCACATCATTGAACAACACGAAGGCAAAATTTGGGCAGAAAGCGTTTTAGGTGAAGGTAGTACATTTCACATTTTATTACCCTGTGAAAAAGTACTGGGTTCGTAGTAGCGACTTCAGTCGTAATCCCCCCAGTTCGTAGTAGCGACTTCAGTCGTAATCCTTAGTAAAGAAAAGACTGAAGTCTTGACAACGAACCAACACAACGAACCAACTAAAAACCTAAATATCACCCACAGAAATGATTTTGCCAGAAATATCAGATGGTAAAACATTCACCGCATAAGTGAAAACTACACCATTACTAAATTCAATAGAAGTACCAGTAATAAAACCATCCCCATTTGGGTCAATATCTACACCAGTCAAATCAAATAAACTCTGTCTAATTGTCGCTGGAGTAACCCCAGGAATATTGGCAACTCCCGGAATAGTTGTGATGATACTTAAAGGAACATCCAGAGGTCTAAGAGTGAAATTTGCTTCTGTAAATCCACCTGTAACCCCAATAACATCATTAACCCTATCAAAGTCTAAAATAATATCTAAATTGTTATTATCAGCTAAAACGATATCAGTTCGTAAAGCAAACAAATCTGCGCCGTTTCCTCCCACTAACACATCTGTACCCAAATCTCCAATTACTACATCATTGCCATCTTCTCCGCTTACTAAATCTGCATCTTTGCCGCCTCGAACTGTATCATTTCCTGCACCTCCAAAAACTAAATCTTCTCCTAAATTACCGTTCACTTGGTCATTACCAAAACCTCCTGAAATTCGATCTCTACCTTTTCCACCTAGTACTAAATCATCGCCTCCTCCGCCTTGAATAGTATCATTGCCTTGATTACCGTTAATAATTTCTGGATCTGTTGAACCGATGACAACATCATTACCATCTAAAGCAACTAATCCGATCGGTAAACCTGCAAGTAAACCAGGTGGAATTTCCAAAAAATCATTGCCTTGTGTTAGGAAATAGAAACCAAATTCAGATGCTGGCATGGTGATATCCTCTTTGTTAATTTAACTATCTCGATCGCTAATTCATGCCCCAGCTAATATAATTACCAAGCGTTGAGCAATATATTATACTGGCTAGTAACTAGATACTAACTTAAGTTGCTGAGTTACAAATATAGTCGGTTTGATCCCCCCTAACCCCCCGAACTTCGGGGGGAACAGGATTCAAAGTCCCCCGAACCCAAGGCCACGTAAATCAGGAATTTAAATATATGATAATCTTTTATTAGCTAAATTTAGGATAAGACAACAAATTTAAATTTACCCTAGTTCTTCCCGATTTAGATTTACATTAGCCGATAATACCAAATTAACAACTATCAAAAGTATGAACACCCAATTAGTAGCGGAGCATTTTATGAGTAAAAATATCCTCATAGTTGATGATGAAGAAGATGTGCGTGCGATCGCACAAATGGGATTAGAAATGGGCGCAGGTTGGAGTGTAGTAACTGCCAGTTCGGGAAAAGAAGCTTTAGAAATTGCTGCCCACCAAAAACCAGATGTTATTTTATTAGATATGATGATGCCAGACATGGATGGCAGAAGTACACTACAACAGTTAAAAGCTAATCCCACAACTCAACCAATTCCGGTTATATTAGTTACTGCTAAAGCCCAAAATGGTTATCAAGAAATTTTTGCTGATATGCCAGTAGCTGCTATATTTGCTAAACCTTTCCGTCCCTTAAAATTAGCTGAACAAATTAGCGAAGCACTCGGTTGGAGTGACTAGCTTTTTTCCCTATAATAATATTTTAAAATATCCTCAAACCATTGTTCCATTCGCTCGCCTAAAGCTGGCAAAGAATATTCAATTTCTGCTTGCTGACGGCAGGTATTGCGATCGATTCGCTCGATTTGTGCGATCGCCTTAACCAACTCCTCCACATTATCCGGTTCTACCAAAAAACCCGTCTTTCCTGGTTGGATAATTTCTCCGGGGACACCCCGATTATAAAATATGAACTCATTAATTCGGTGGTTTATCCCAAGAATTTCCTTGATTAGTATTAGTAAAAGACGGAAAATTATCCACACTAGAAACCCCTCGCACTCGGTTCATTTGAGTCATAGCCCACTTTGCAGTTTCTTGCACTTCCGCATCTGGATCGTCAATAGCGTGACGCAACAATTGACTAATTTGCGCCATTAATTCATAAATCCGAGTCACATCCCGAATCGCATTTTTCCGCACCTCCGCATTTTCATCTTGCAACGAAATCACCAAAGCACGCTGCAAAGGTTTCAGCGTCCGATGCCCAATTTGGGAAATAGCTTCTAAAATCAAACAACGCTGTTTAGAATCAGCATCAATTAACGAATTAACCAAAGGTTGAATTGCTCTAGAATCTCCCCTTTGCGCCAACTCCCAAATTGCCTTACGTCGCTTCGTCGGATCTGGATTTTGTAAATCTTTAATTAACTCATCAACAATATTAATTTTCGGGAGGCGAGTAGTTTCTTGCACCTCTAAATTACTATCTGTCGCTACTGATTTTGGTTCCGATTTTGGTTCCGATAATGGTTCATCTTCCGCAGCAGTTAATATATGATTAGCATGACCATTTTTATCTACTTCTATTGGTTTTATTTCGTGAACCTCAATCACAGAATTAGCAGGTTCATAAACAGGAACTCGATCGTTTTCTACAATTTCTACCACCGTCTCCGGCTGACTTTCTGATGCTTCCGACTCAGATGTTTCCGTTTGGGAAACTTCAGGAGGAACTTCCCAATGTTTGAGAATGTATTGCAGTCCTCCCGCAATAATCACCAAAAATACCCCAGCACCCATCCAAAACAAAGGCCACTTCGACGATTTTTTGCCAGAATTAGTTTTAGGTTTAGGAGTAGGAGAAGGCTTCGTTTCCCCAAGATTCTGTAATATATCGATCGGAACCGAGTCTCCCCCAGGCTTCGGCACGTTATTCTGAACTTGGATAGTTATAGATGGAAATCTGGGTGCCCCTGACGCTACCGTAGCGCCAGAAACAAAGCTGAAGCAAGAAGTGCAGGAGAACAAAACGAGAGCCAGACGTGAGGGCATCATAAACTAACTTCGGGTTAGAGAGGGCAGCTAACATCAGCCATTAATGTAAATGACTTTAAGCTAGTTCAATCCTAATCTGCCATCTCACCAGAAACACATTCTAGTTGCCTTAGCTTATAGCAAATTTTCCAATTTTGTGCAGTTATAGTTTAAAGAGATTTGGGTAATTAAGCAAGAGCGATCGCTAATCTGCCAATCTGTCAACGCGGACAAATAATCTGGCAATCCACTACCAACAATCGGGATGACAGGATTTGAACCTGCGGCCCCCTCGTCCCGAACGAGGTGCGCTACCAAGCTGCGCTACATCCCGGATTTAACAAATCAGTTTTTTTATCATATCACAAATTAAAGGACTGGTGATTGGGGAATGAAGGCTGGGAGGTGTGGAGAGTTGTTGATTAAATTAAGGATCTTCCCCCCATTCCCCCATCCCCCTATCTCCCCACCTCCTCTGCTATGATCAATCCTGGTTAAAGAGGTTGACAGTAAGAGGCAATTGTCAATTACCCACACTTCTCTAACGGGTAAGTGTGGGCTTGTGTTTCCTACAAGCCCTGTTGACCAGCCTAAGTTTCAGATTGCTGAAACTACGTTATCAGGGTCATGACACCTTAGGTTCAGACCTAGTTTTCGGCTTTCTACTAAGAATAAACGTTTTGACGTTCATCCTAAATATTTAATTATGATTCACCAAGCTGATGGTTATGAATATGAATTCTCAAAATAAGGATTCGCTACGCGATTCTGAATTAGTTGGCGACAATTCCCTGGACGCTGAACCGCAGGTCAGCGTCCAGGGAATTGTCGCATTTAAGGTGGTAGTCAAACCAGAATGGTTGCGAGTAAAAGCGCCTCAGTGGGAGCGTGTTGGCAGCGTTAAAGAAATTTTGCGGGATTTATCCCTGAATACCGTTTGCGAAGAAGCATCTTGCCCCAATATTGGCGAATGTTTCCACAATGGCACAGCGACATTTTTAATTATGGGGCCTGCCTGTACGCGAGCCTGTCCTTACTGTGACATTGATTTTGAGAAAAAACCGAAACCCCTCGACCCTACAGAACCAGAAAGATTGGCAGAGGCAGTGCGACGGTTAAAGTTAAATCATGTGGTAATTACTTCGGTTAACCGGGATGATTTACCTGATGGTGGCGCTTCTCAGTTTGTCCGTTGTATTTCGGAAATCCGCGCTATTTCTCCGGGTACAACAATTGAAGTGTTAATTCCTGATTTGTGTGGAAATTGGGCAGCATTAGCCCAGATTTTACAAGCGGCACCGGAAGTTTTGAATCACAATACAGAAACAGTACCTCGTTTGTATCGTCGGGTACGTCCCCAAGGGGAATATCAGAGGACGCTGGAGTTGCTTGCGCGATCGCGCCAACTAGCCCCCAAACTTTACACCAAATCTGGCATCATGGTAGGACTGGGAGAAACTGACGAGGAAGTTCGCCAAGTTATGCAAGACTTACGAGCAGTAGATTGCGATATCCTCACCATAGGTCAATATCTACAACCCAGTCAAAAACATCTGCAAGTTGCAGGTTTTGTCACCCCCGAACAGTTCGCCGCTTGGCAAAAATTTGGCGAAAGCATCGGATTTTTACAAGTAGTTTCCTCTCCCTTAACTCGGAGCTCTTACCACGCAGAACAAGTTAGAGCTTTAATGGAAAGATACCCCCGGTAGGTGAGCAGGGGGGCAGGGGGGCAGGGGTGATCTCGGAGTTTTTCCCTAACCCCTAACCCCGCGCCAGTCCCCAGTCCCCAGTCCCCAGTCCCCAGTCCCCATTCAAAACGCAAAACTCCCGCAGATGGAAACAAAGATCGCAGTTATTGGTGCTGGTGCTTGGGGTTCGACTTTAGCTTTTTTGGCGAAGGCGAACGGTCATCAAGTGCATTTATGGTCGCGCCAAAGTTCCTCAACTCTGGCGGATGTCTTAGCAGATGTAGACATCGTGGTTTCTGCTGTTTCCATGAAGGGTGTAAGACCTGTAGTAGAACAATTACGGGGTTTATCCCTGGGGAAAGTAATTTTTGTGACGGCGACCAAAGGGTTAGATCCTTCGACTACCTGTACTCCTTCTCAGATTTGGCAAGCGGCGTTTCCGGCAAATTCTGTAGTAGTTCTAGCTGGGCCAAATTTATCTAAAGAAATTCAAGCAGGACTACCCGCAGCTACGGTAGTTGGCAGTAACGACATGGCAGCGGCTAAACTAGTACAAACACTCTTTAATTCCAGTCGGTTTCGGGTTTACACTAATGATGATCCCTTGGGTGTGGAGTTGGGTGGGACGCTGAAAAATGTGATGGCGATCGCAGCTGGTGCCTGTGACGGTTTGCAGTTAGGAACAAACGCCAAAGCAGCACTCGTCACTCGCGGACTCGCGGAAATCATCCGTATTGGTAATCACTGGGGAGCGAAAACTGATACATTCTATGGTTTATCAGGGTTAGGCGACCTCCTCGCCACTTGTAACAGCCCTTTAAGTCGGAACTATCAAGTAGGTTATGGATTAGCGAAAGGGAAAAAGCTCACAGAAATTTTAGCCAACTTAGAAGGAACCGCTGAAGGAGTCAATACGTCCCAAGTGCTAGTTCATTTAGCTAATCAACAAGGAATTTATATCCCTATTTCCGCGCAAGTCGATCGCTTACTCAAAGAAGAAGTCACCCCGCAAGCAGCCGTAGACTCACTCATGCTGCGAGATGTCAAACCAGAAACACATCTACCCTAATCAGTAATCCTTGAGTATCACAGCAAATTATGTTTTAGGGATTTTTGTAATATATCTTCAATTAAATTAAGGCAATTATCTAGAAAGTGATCGGGAACTCATCTACCTAGTGATGTAGATTAACTTATCCTCTGACAGAGGTCACGTAAGACATACATGATGCGACTCTATACTAGCTGAGGATAGAGAAGTTCACCCACTCCGTCTGAAAATTTTTATTTTATGGCACAACATTGTTATCTATTCGACTAATTATGGGAAAGATAGATTATGTGCTACTAAAGACGGTAGTCGTCAAGCTCCAGAGTGCATTACTGGAAGTCTTATGAGTAAGTAGGGCAACTATCAAGATTATATTTCGTCAAGAAAGATGCCCACACAAAAAACCAATCGCCAAATTCAAAAAGCCCCTTTGTCATCCGGAGCAGTTGAGGCAATAACTATGCCAGCAACCTTTTATACCACTGATGCCAGCTACAATAGTCAACCAGAAGCCCCTAGCTTTCAGTTAGACGAAATGGAACCAACAGTTAGGGATCTAGTTGATCTAGAGATCGAGGAAGAAGAAACTGCCAATTTAACGAAAAGTCCTAACCGCCGTACCAACGACTTAGTTCGTTTGTATCTGCAAGATATTGGTCGAGTACGTTTGTTAGGGCGAGATGAAGAAGTTTCGGAAGCCCAACAAGTCCAGCGCTATATGCGGTTGCTGGAATTACGAGATCAAGCTGCCCAAAAGGAAGATGGGGTACTCCGGCAATATGTAGAATTGATTGAAAGTCACGATCGCCTAGCCGCTAATTTAGGTCATCGTCCCTCCTTTGAAAGATGGGCAAATGCAGCCGGAATCGCACTAGCGGAACTGAAGCCAATTTTAGCCGCCGGAAAACGCTGTTGGGCAGAATTAGTCAATTTAACTATTGAAGAACTAGAACAAATTCAAACAGAAGGGATTCGAGCCAAAGATCACATGATTAAGGCAAACTTGCGCTTAGTCGTGTCTGTCGCGAAAAAATACCAAAATCGTGGTTTGGAATTGTTGGATTTGATCCAAGAGGGTACTCTGGGATTGGAACGAGCCGTTGAGAAGTTTGACCCTACTAAAGGTTATCGCTTCAGCACTTATGCTTACTGGTGGATTCGTCAGGGAATCACCCGTGCGATCGCCACTCAAAGCCGCACCATCCGTCTCCCAGTCCACATTACCGAAAAACTCAACAAAATCAAAAAAGCCCAGCGCAAAATCTCTCAAGAAAAAGGTCGCACCGCCACTCTCGAAGATTTAGCAAAGGAACTAGAAATGACACCTTTGCAAGTCCGGGAAGTTCTCTTCCGCGTTCCTCGCTCCGTTTCCTTTGAAACTAAAGTCGGGAAAGAAAAAGATACCGAACTCGGCGACTTGTTACCCACCGAAGAAATTTCTCCCGAAGACACTTTAATGCGGGAAGCTCTCTACCGTGACTTACAGCAGCTTTTAGCTGACTTAACCACCAGGGAAAGAGATGTGATTCTCATGCGCTTTGGTTTGGAAGATGGTCGATCCTACTCTTTAGCAGAAATTGGTCGCGCTTTGGATCTATCTCGCGAACGAGTTCGGCAAATAGAAGCGAAAGCTCTGCAAAAGTTACGTCAACCAAAACGCCGTAATCGTGTCCGTGATTATCTGGAGTCTTTTGGTTAAGTTTTTCAGTTAGTTCATTGTGTTTGTCTCCATTGACCGAGATTGCTGTTCTCGGTCTTTTTTTTTAAAAGGGAACTTCTGAACGAGGAACAGTAGAAACTTTTGAGTTGTTCAGGCAATTTAACTCTACAATTTTGCAATTATAGAGATGTCTATTAAAAATAAAAAATATTTTGGTTACAATCTTTATCTGTTCTAAAAACCTTAATTAACAAGGGTTACAGCTTTTCATCTTCTTTTTTTAATTAGATTAATTCTCAATTATCTGGAGTTTTCAGGATTCTTTTAGAAACTTATTCTCAATAACTGAAAGTTCTTGAAAATTAGTAGCAATATTGTGTATCCTTCCTAAATAGAAGGCTTTCTAATAACGTCAATATGAGTACCTACACAGCAGGCTCGTTTAAAGCTGAACTGAATGAAAAAGGTTGGCGTTTAACTCCCCAAAGACAAACTATTTTGCAAGTCTTTCAAGACCTTCCCGAAGGGAAACATTTGAGTGCGGAAGAACTTTACTCTGTACTCCAAGGTCAAGGTGAGAAAATCAGCCTATCCACGGTTTATCGTACCCTGAAGCTAATGGCGAGAATGGGTATTCTCCGAGAATTAGAACTAGCAGAAGGACACAAGCATTATGAAATCAATCAGCCCTATCCCAATCATCATCATCATTTAGTCTGTATTCAATGCAACAAAACGATCGAATTTAAAGATAATTCAATTTTGAAAGTTGGCTTGAAACAAACGGAAAAAGCTGGACTGCATTTGTTAGACTGTCAACTGACTATTCATACTGTTTGTCCAGAAGCTTTGCGCCAAGGCTGGCCTTCTCTGCTACCAAGCAATTGGTCTTGCTTGCGCTCCCATACTCCAGCAGCTGAGGAATCTAAATTTCCCACATATTAAGATAAATTCTCAATAGTCTAAGTTTCTTGAAAATAAATCGCTAATTAGTTATCATTTTCAATAACTGTACCTTTCTTGAGAATGAGATCATGCCAGTCTATACAGCATCCTCACTGAAAGCTGAGCTAAATGAAAGAGGTTGGCGTTTAACTCCCCAACGGGAAACCATTTTACACCTTTTCCAAGAATTGCCCAGAGGCGATCATTTAAGTGCGGAGGATCTTTATCACCGATTAGAAAGCAAAGGGGAACCGATTAGCTTATCTACGATTTACCGCAGTTTGAAATTAATGGCGAGAATGGGTATCTTGCGTGAGTTGGAATTGGGCGAAGGACATAAACATTATGAACTAAATCAGCCCTATCCCCACCATCACGACCACCTGATTTGCGTCCGTTGTAATAAGACTGTGGAATTTAAAAATGATGCAATTTTGAAAATAGGAACCAAAACCGCAGAAAAAGAAGGATATCAGCTACTTGACTGTCAACTTACTATTCATGCGATTTGTCCTGCTTGCCAACGGGCATTGCTACCGATTTAAAAACAAAAAGTTCTCTCAAGCCCCTGAAGGGGGATGGGGAGATGGGGGGATGGGGGGATGGGGGGATGGGGGGAAGATAATTTAACTGACTACCTCTTGAACGCACCCCAACTAAATCGGAGATTATAGTTGGGGATTCTTGCGCTAGGAAACCATAAGATTTCTCAGCGTATCCAGAGTTACTGGCGTTCTCAGTGTGTCGTTGGAACTTTTGCCAACGAACACTCTAGAAAAAT
>NZ_JBHFNQ010000036.1:0-20644 GCF_041929345.1 Floridaenema aerugineum BLCC-F46 | reverse complement strand
GCCTTTCTATCAGCAGGAACAATTTTTGACTTACAAATCTATTGCGCTAGGGAAAAGAGTGGTTCATGTCGCTCCTAGTTATACTTCCCAAAAGTGCAATATTTGTAAGCATATTAAAAAGACAAATCGGCATAAGTCTAGATTCCACTGCAAAAATTGTGGACATAAAACTCATGCCGATTTGAATGCTGCTAGAAATATTCGAGATGATTATTTTCTCTCCTCTACCCAAGGGACTCAGGAGCAGGGTTCAGTCAATAACCCTTATGTTTCAACCAGTTTCTCTGGTTAGTTACAAGCCCCATCCCCTCGTGGGTGGGGCGGTTGACTTCAGCGTAAGCATCTACATCAATTCCCAAATGCGATCGCTAATCGATCTTAGGCTTACAATCAGTAAAAGATAAAGCTTCTTCATCAAGATAACCTGCTATAGCCATTTCAATTACTGCCCAAACCGGATAATTCATTGTTTTAGCCCGCATTTCCAGTTTGTTACGAATCTTTTCAGGTAATCCTTCCAGAAAGATTTGTGCTAATTCAGGAGAGAGATGTTCATTGATAGCAGGTTGGGTTTGCATAGAGTTAGTCCCTCGCTGGAATTTTGACGTTATCGGGTGGGTTAATAGCTTGGATGATTAGGCTTTTTAAGGAGAATTCCTTGATTCTGATTCCTTGAGACGTTGCGATAATAATAGTTATTTTCAAATTCGATATTGGGAGGGTGGGTTTTGATTTTTCTCTTGTTTCTTTGAAAAAGGTACGTTGTTGTGCTTTAGCACTAGGGGCGCTCTCAGCGCAACAACGTACTTAGAAAGTTAATACTTCCTTTCTTGGGGTTCAAACATGGTGATACTTACAGGTTTATACTGGATCTCAACTCCAGCGGGAGAATAGTAAGCTAAGGTATGTTTAAGGAAGTTGCTATCATCTCGATCGGGGAAATCTTCTCGATAATGGGCACCGCGACTTTCTTGACGGTTTAAGGCAGATGATAAAATTAATTCTCCCACAATCATCAAGCTACGAAGTTCGATCGCTTCCAGAATTTCTGTATTCCAAAGTTTCCCTTTGTCATCCAGATAAATATTGTCGTATTGTGCTTTTAACTGTTGCAATTGGTTTAATCCTTCTTGCATTAATTCGGAAGTGCGAAATACACCACAATATTGAGTCATGCAATCTTGGAAAGTTTGGCGCAACTTGCCGATTCGGATTTCTCCTTTTTGCTCAAAAAGAGATTGAATTTGGGTTTGTGCTTGGGCTAAATATAATGTTTCATCGAGTTCGGGGAGTTTCCGATTTTGGACATATTGTGCGATCGCAGCACCAGTTCTTCTGCCATATACAACACATTCCAACAACGAGTTACTTCCCAAACGATTCGCACCATGAACGGAAACACAAGCAGCTTCACCCGCAGCAAAGAAACCTTCTACCAAACTATCAGCACTACTGCGAACTTGACCATCAGTATTAACTGGAATTCCGCCCATTGAATAGTGTGCAGTAGGACGCACAGGCATCGGTTTTTCTACGGCATCAATTCCTAAAAGTCGATGTGCTTCTTCCCAAGCGAAGGGAATGCGACTCATGATTTTTTCCCTTCCCATGTGGCGCAAATCCAAGAAGATAAAAGGCCCTCCGCAGCTACCATCAGGATGGATACCTCTAAGGGCACGGATTTCCAAACCGATCGCTCTTGAGGTAATATCACGAGGAGCGAGTTCCATTCTGCTAGGGGCGTAGGTTGACATGAAGCGATCGCCATTACAATTAATTAAATAAGCACCTTCGCCTCTCACTGCTTCCGAAATTAACACACCTACCGGATACAAACCAGTCGGGTGAAACTGGACAAACTCCATATCTTCCAAAGGAACACCCGCCAAAGCAGACATTGCCAAACCATCACCCGTCGAGGCATAGTCATTAGAAGTAGTATTAAAAGCCCGACCATAACCACCAGTAGCAAACATAATAGCTTTAGCTCGGACAACTTGCATCTCGCCATCCCGAATGCGGTACATGACAACGCCTTTCGCTTGTCCTTCCTCCAAAATTAGCCGCATCACATACCATTCGTCATAGATGTGAACGCCGTAGCGACGGAGGTTATTAACTAATTCATGTAAAATTGCATGACCTGTTTTATCAGCAGCGTAACAGGTGCGACGATGGGAATGTCCGCCGAAAGCACGTTGGGCGATGCGACCATCAGGCAACCGCGAGAATAACACGCCCATGTGTTCCAAGTCAATCAGAACATCTGGCGCTTCACGGGTGAGAAGTTCTACCGCATCTTGGTCTGCTAAATAATCGGAACCTTTGACAGTATCAAAAGCATGAGCTTTCCAAGTATCTTCCAAGTCTACATTGTTTAGAGTGGCGGCGATACCCCCTTGGGCGGCGACAGAGTGAGAACGAATGGGGTGAGTTTTAGCGATGACAGCTACATTTAATTTTGGATCGGTCCGGGCGATTTCCACAGCGGCGCGACACCCAGCTAATCCCCCACCAATAATAATGACATCGTGTTCTAACATTCTCAGTTTTAAATTCAGATTTCCACTTTATCTATGGTTACTCACAAAAAAAATTCCCCGCAGAATGCAGGGAATTTCTTTATAGATTGTCATTAGACATCCAGAAAACCTTGTAGAGACGTTATATATAACGTCTCTACAAGGTTTTTTGGAGATGTCTAGTCACTTTTATCAAGTAGCTTCAGCAGGTTTTGCTTTAGGTAAATTTACTGGACTGGTGCGTGTACTTTCTTGTGCATCAATTGGTTTGAATTCAATGTGGTTTAATAGAGTCGTGACGAAAGCAAAAAGTAAGAAGGGAAGAGAAAGAACTACAATTAGCCCAACAGCAGCTAAAGCGTAAATTTGGCGACTAGTACTCCATAATGCCAAAGCAGAGGCTAAAGAAAGGAAAATTACAATTAACCAAACTACGATTTGACCGTAAATATCGCCAAAGGTAAGAGTGCAAACCATCCGATACTTCTGTATCTCATTCGCCATGATATGATCCTCGTAATATTGCTATAAATTTCTACATTAAAGTTTGGATTAGGTTTCGGCACATTTTGCAATATTTTTTTAAATATTTGCAATATAACTTTACAATATGTAAATACATTGTAAAAGAAGAATAGCTGCTTCTACAGGCTTGATTAATATGGTAGTTGCAGAAGTCCTGATGTAGATATTTTGATTAAGGATTTTTATCTAATCTTAAATTGAATTCCGTAAATACACAGTTGGTTCTATCTACTTTTTAATGTTAATTTTCGTATATAGCAATCCTGTTTTAGTTATGAACTCCTCCTTCTCTTCTCTCTGCGTCCTCTGCGCCTCTGCGGTTCATAAAAAAAATCAAGTGTTTACCCATTATTTAGGATGGCTACACGCAAAATTAAACAGAGTAAATATGACAAGAGATTAAGTAAGTTGAGTCTTACTTTGACCCATAGCATTTTGATATTTTACATTTCTTGCTCATTCGCAAATTTAGACTAGCTAGTTTGCAATATTTTTGCGTGCATTTGCCAACAAATTAAAATCAAGAATCGCCTTAACTCTAGGTTAAATTTTCTGTTTGGATTAAGTGCGATCGGCAAATAAATTAACTCGCAAATTACTAACTTTTTACTTTTAGTTTGTTTTGATTTGGTGTCATCTACTACAACTTAAGGAAATTGTCATGCCTACAACTTTGACTCCTGGGGATATTGCAATTATTGGTTTTAATACCACTAATACCGATAGCATCGGGTTTATTTTACTTGTAGATATTACGACGGGTACAACTTTTAACGTCACAGATAATGGTTGGCAATCTAATGGTAGCTTCACAACTACAGAAGGAATTCTTACCTACACAGCACCATCAAACATCTCTGCGGGTACAGTTCTGACTTGGACGAAAGGAAGTAGTAATAATTCACCAGGATTTAATTCTAACAGTCCTTCCGGTTTTGCCTTCAATATTAATGGTGATTCAATCACCATCTATACCGGAACATTAGCGAGTCCAACATTAATTTATGCACTAAGTTCTGGAATTACAGGTTGGAGTCCTAACGCAATAAATTCTACCACATCAGCTGAACCAACTGCTACAAATAACGGCACTCTAGTCACCGGAACTTCTACAGTAGCTATCCTTAATTCTAATGGTTACTATAGTGGTTCCACTACTTCTGGAACTAAGGCACAATTGCTGTCTGCCATCTCAAATCCAACAAATTGGACAGCTAGTTCAAGCATAACTAACTTATCGAATTGGCAATCATCTTTTACCGTTAATACAGTAACACAACCAGATCTTACCATCAATTTATCCGCTTCTCCCGATCCAGTAACAGCTGGAACTGGCAACATTCTTACCTATACTATTACTGTCAGTAACAATGGTAATGTTAACGCCACAGGTGTAAATGTTGATTTCAATCTTCCCACAGGCATAGACATTATCAGCATTCCTCAAAGTAGCGGTTTTCAAGCACAAATTCCACCTCCCAATAGCAGCAAAATTTCTTTCACAAATGGCAGCATTAATGCAGGTAGCAATGCCACATTAACAGTAGAAGTAGTTCCCTACAATGCAGGTATTCTCACCAGTGGTACAGCAGTTATCGATCCAACTAATACTATTACCGAAAGCAACGAAAACAACAACATTGCTGCTGCCGTTTCCACCACAGTTAACCCCGGTTTACCTAACCTCAACGTCGGCACTTCCACCCCAGGACCAATAACGGCAGGTGTTCCTTTCAACTATACATTGGACGTGAAAAATAATGGAGGTGCTAACGCCAGTGGAGTAACCTTGCAGTTTACGCTTCCGGCGAATGTCACTTACAATTCTGCCAACATTTTAGGAGGCGGTTTTTCAGTACCAATAGTAACAGGAAACCTCCTCACTTTTAATGGTGGTAGCGTCAATGCAGGAAACTTTGCTCAAATTTTAGTTAACGTTACTCCGACAGTAGCGGGAAGTTTGGGTAGCGGTACTTTGGTTGCCGATCCTAATAGTACGATTAATGAAAGTAACGAAACAGATAATTCTATCAATACTGCGATCGCAACAGTTAACCCAGGTATTCAACCCGACCTCACCATTAGTTTATCAGATTCCCCAGATCCAGTGACAGTTGGTAACAACCTCACCTACACTCTTACAGTTAACAATAATGGAACAGGTAACGCTTCGGGTATCGATGTAAATTTCACTTTACCAACCGGACTTTCAGTAGTAGGAACTCCTGGGGTTTCTAACAGTTTCACATACACAGGAACAATAGGGGGAGTTGCTAAATTTACTGGTGGGAGTATCAATGCTGGTGGTAATGCGACTTTAACTTTACAAGTTACTCCTAATAATGCAGGTAATCTCACCAGCGGAAGCGCCATTGTCGATCCAAATAATAGTATTACTGAAAGCAATGAAAGCGATAATAACGCTGTTGGTGTTTCGACTAATGTGAATGCAGCACCACAACCCAACCTCACCATTAGTTTATCAGATTCCCCAGATCCAGTAACAGTTGGTAACAACCTCACCTACACTCTTACAGTTAACAATAATGGAACAGGTAACGCTTCGGGTATCGATGTAAATTTCACTTTACCAACCGGACTTTCAGTAGTAGGAAATCCTGGAGTTTCTAACAGTTTCACATACACAGGAACAATAGGCGGAGTTGCTAAATTTACTGGTGGTAGCATCAACGCTGGTGGTAATGCAACTTTAACTTTACAAGTTACTCCTAATAATGCAGGTGTTCTCACCAGCGGAAGCGCCATTGTCGATCCAAATAATAGTATTATTGAAAGCAATGAAAGCGATAATAACGCAGCTGCTATTACGACTACCGTTAACGGCATTACTGCACCAACTAAAATTAACCAAATCCAAGGAAACGGCGCAAATAGTCCTTTAAATAATACTGTTCAAACTATTGAAGGTATCGTTGTTGGTGATTTTCAAACTCCCACTGCAACGGGAGGTTTAGGAGGATTTTTCTTACAAGAAGAAACTGCCGATGAAGATGGCAACTCTTTAACTTCCGAAGGGATTTTTGTCTTTGCTGGTACCAGCTTAGTTGATGTTAGCGAAGGTCAAAAAGTTAGGGTTACAGGTGTAGTTTCCGAAACTTTTGGACAAACTCAAATTACTCCCACCAATGCTGCTGCTATTCAAATTCAAACTGGTGGTTCTTTGGCGCAAATAACCCCCGCGACTGTCAACTTACCTTTCGCTAGTAACACTTTTGTCGAACAATTTGAAGGAATGCGGGTGAAATTCCCGCAAACTCTTACTGTTAGCGATACTTTTAATTTAGTCAGATTTGGCGAAATTACCTTATCTAACGGACGGTTGTTTCAACCAACTAATATAGTAAGTCCTGGTACTGCGGCAAACTCCCAACAAGCAGCAAATGAACTCAATAAAATTATCATTGATGACGGGAGAAATGGTGCTTACCAAACTCCATTTGCCTACGGTTTTAATACTGCAAATACCATCCGAACTGGACAAAATACCACTAACATTGAAGGTGTGTTGAGTTATGATTTCAACAACTACCGGATACATCCTACTATCACACCAAATTTTATCGGAAATACCCGAACAACCACACCGGAAAATGTTGGCGGAAATATCAAAGTTGCTTCTTTCAATCTGCTAAATTACTTCAACGGTTCAACTTTCCCGACTTCCAGAGGCGCAACTACATCGGCAGAATTTACCCGTCAGCGCCACAAAACAATTGATGCCATTCTGAAGATGAATTCTGATATTATCGGAGTGATGGAATTAGAGAATGATGGTTATGGAACAAATAGCGCCATTCAAGATTTAATCAATGGTTTAAATAGTTCTCCAAATAAACCTGCTGGTGTTAATTATGCTTTCATAAACCCCGGTTTTTCCCAACTTGGTGGAGATGAAATAACTGTTGGTTTAATTTACAATTCTGCGAAAGTTTCGCCTGTGGGTAATGCGGCAATTTTATCTTTTGGTGCTTTCAATCAAGGTGCAAATAGTCTCCATCGTCCAGCTTTAGCACAGACATTTCAAGACATTACAAGTGGGGGCAAATTTACCACCGTAGTTAACCATTTTAAATCAAAAGGTAGCGCACCTGTAGCAGGCGATCGTAATGCTGATCAAGGCGACGGACAAGGTGCTTGGAATTTAGCAAGAACTCAAGCTGCTAATGAATTAACCGCTTGGTTAGCAACCGATCCAACTAATAGTGGTGATTCTGATTTTTTGATTATAGGAGATTTGAATTCTTATGCTAAAGAAGACCCAATTACTGCTATTAAAAATCAGGGTTACACCAATTTAATCGAAAAATTTGTTGGCACAAATTCTTACTCCTACGTTTTCCAAGGTCAAGCAGGATATCTCGATCATGCTTTATCTAGCAACAGTTTAACTTCGCAAGTAACTGGTGCAACAGAGTGGCATATTAATGCCGATGAAAGTCCTTTAATCGATTATAATGAAGAGAATTTACCTAATAATGGCCCTGCAAAACCTGCGGATTTTTACAATGCGGATGCCTATCGTTCTTCTGACCACGATCCGATCGTACTAGGTGTAAATTTAGCAACGCCAAATATCAGCATTCAGGCGATCGATCCTAATGCTTCAGAAGCTGGTAGTGATGAGGGAACTTTCCGCATTAGTCGCAGTGGTGGCGGTTCAGTTGGTGCTTTGAATGTCTCTTATACAGTTACCGGACAAGCTACTTCAAATGATTACAGTCCTAGTTTAACTGGTGTTGCTACAATTGCGGCTGGTCAGTCTTTTGTTGATGTGACAATTACACCAGTTGATGATAGTTTAACAGAAGGAAACGAAACAGTAATTATCAATTTAGTTGATACTACTGATTATAATTTGTCTGCTAACAATTCGGCTACGGTGACAATAGCTGATAATGACACAGTAGTATTACCACCTCCAGAACCGGAAAAATGTAGCTGTTACCAAATAGAAGAGATGGTAAATCGTAGCTACAATGGCACTACTTTTAACCCCAATCCTCCCGATGATTTCATCTTAGGCGACGACAATGAGAATTATATTTTAGCTGGTGTTGGTAATGATACAATCTTCGGTAGTTCTGGTGATGATTTCATCAATGGGAATCAGGATGCAGATGTAATTAATGGCAACCGAGGAAATGATACTATTCATGGAGGAAAAGGCAATGATTTTCTCAGAGGTGGTAAGAATAATGATGTAATTTACGGTGATTTAGATAACGATACTCTCTGCGGCGATCTTGGCAATGATAATATGTTTGGAATGCTAGGAAATGACATTTTAATTGGTAGTGGAGGGGATGATACTCTTAATGGAAATCAAGGCAATGATACAGTCTGCGGCGGCGAAGGAAATGACTTAGTTAGAGGCGGACAAAATAATGATTTCCTGTGCGGTTGTGCAGGAGATGATACTATTTTTGGAGACCTTGGTAATGATACTCTCTGTGGTGGTGAAGGAAATGACATTTTTGAATTAAGATCAAATTCAGGATTTGATATTATCAAAGATTTCACCATTGGGAAAGATTTATTATGGTTAACTGGTGGTCTTAGTTTCACCCAATTGACGATCGCACAACAAGGACAAGACACCTTAATTCGCATTACCGCAACTAATGAAATTTTAGCATCTTTGATTGGTGTTACTGCTAGTTTGATTACGGCTAATGCGATCGCTGTAATTTGATATCTTGTAGGGTAGGCATCCTGCCTGCCTTTGAAATTTTTTCCTGCCTGCCTTTGAGATTCTTTGTAAACCTACTTAACAGTTCCAATGGTATTCCAACCCACCACTATTAAACGCTACAGTAAAATAATCCTGTTAGTCTTAATTGCGATCGACATCATCCTCGCACTAATCTATTTTATCAGTGCTGTAACTACAGGCAAAGCTTTAGGGGTTTTTGATTTCGATCGCCAATGGTCAATCCCTGTAATCTATTCTGCAATTCAACTGCTTCTAATTGGAATTTGTTTAGTAATTGCAGCTTTCCGAAAAAAGCGTTCTGCACCCCTTCCTTCCCGTTGGTTCCTCTTAGCAGTTGGCGCAGGATTTCTTGATTTATTCATCGAAAAACTGTTTAAATTTCACTCTTCCGAATTACCAAAATTCCTCAATTCTTTAGATTGGATGCCTCGATTTCCCGGTGGAGGTGGCGCTTGGATATTTATTTATGTACCAGCAGGAATTATAATTATCTTGCTTGGTTATCGGGACTTAATTGCACTTTGGAAAGCTTATCCTAAAGGAACATTTATTACAGTATTAGGAGTCGTCCTTTCATTTGCTGGCGGAGTATTTTTAGATTTTATCTATTACTTGTTTTTGCAAGTTAAATTGACGCAAATGGCGGAAAGTGGTAACTCGTTAGCTTTGATTTTATCTACTTTAAAAATCACCATTGAGGAATTTTTAGAAATGTTTGGCGAAAGTATTACCCTCTACGGTTTAAGTTTGTTTTTAGTCAAAAGATTAGAACGCAATATTTAACTTATCAACTAGATTCTGCTATAATGGAGACTATTCTATTTATAAATCTGCGGGTTTTGAATCATTAAAATTGGAGGCGATCGGATGAGTTTAATTATTTCTGATGACATCGTAAAAGCAAGTGGATTATCTGAAGACAAATTGCTAATAGAAGTAATTTTGATGTTATTTCAGCAAGAAAAAATAACTTTAGGAAAAGCAGCAGAATTGCTGAATAGATCTCAAATTAGCTTTCAGAAATTGATAGCAGAACGCGGGATTAACATTCATTATGATGTGGATGAATTGCAAGAAGATATCCAGCACTTAAAAGCCAAAGGATGGCTATGATTATTGTCAGCGATACATCTCCCATCAATGGATTAGCAATAGTGGGTTATCTTTCATTATTGCAACAACTTTATGAACGGGTGTTAATTCCTCCTGCGGTTGCAGATGAACTGAGGCGAGGGGGTGAGGATGATTTGCGGATTATAGATGCTTTATCCTTAGATTGGATTGAAGTTTATCAGCCAAGCGATTACCAACTGGTGGAAACCCTACAAACAGAATACAATTTAGATCGGGGAGAATCAGAAGCTATTGCTCTAGCCTTGGAACTTAATGCAGAAGAATTGTTAATTGATGAACGATTAGGACGTAGGCAAGCTGTCCGTTTGGGACTATCTATTACGGGTTTATTAGGGATTTTGCTAGTAGCTAAACGCCGGGGATTAGTGAGAGAAATTCGACCCATAATCGATAATTTGATTGAACAAGCTAGCTTTCGGGTGAGCGATTCTTTATATATAGAGGTATTGGCGGCAGCTGGTGAAACTGGCGACTAACTAAGAAACTGGGTTTATGCCATAATTAAGGTATTCCTACCGCAAAGGAAAGGAGATTTAAAAATTAATGAATGACTCAGAAGTTAGATATATCACTGATTCTCATGGCAACCAAACGGCGGTAGTGATTCCCATTGATTTATGGAGGAAAATTCTACCGAAAGATAGTCAATCCATCGAAACAATAACTGAAAGTATTGAAGATTATTGCCTTAATAAAGCTATGAATGAGGCGAAAGAAACTCCTTTGCTCAGTCGGGAACAAGCTCTTGAATTTTTAGCGGAAGCGGAGGATTGAATATTGAGTATAGAACCCTATTCTTGAGGGATTTGAAGAAGCTGAGAAAACAAGAAATTTATTCGTATATTTATGAATTAGTCTTTACAACTTTGCCAGAAGCGACATCTATTCAAGAGTTACCAAATGTTAAAGCCTTAGCTGGAACATCGAACCGATATCGTATCCGAGTTGGTGATTATCGGATTGGTTTTGAGGTCAATGAAGACGGGATAGAACTTATGCGAGTTCTGCACCGTAAGGAATTCTATCGGTATTTTCCTTGAGTAAAAAAGAGGCTGAGAAAAGAGAATTAATTTCGTAGGGGCGAAGCATTCGGGCGACAATTTATAAAACCCAACCTATATCTAACAATCCGAATGCTTCGCCCTGCCCCACCGATAACCTATATCTACAATCTTCCACCAAAACAGTCCTTCCGCATTGTATCTACAATCTTTCATCAAGGCAGGGCGTTCGCGTAGCGTACCGTAGGCATTAGCATTTGGACAGCAAGATTTTGGCTGGGTAGCACATATTATCGCCCAAAAGTGATCTGTGGGGCAGGGCGAAGCATTTGGACAGCAAGATTTTTGGTGGGTTTCATAAATTGTCGCCCAAATGCTTCGCCCCTACAGTAATTAACAGTAATTAAGGCTTGCTGAATAAAAGTAAAAAGTAAGATAGGCAATGGTGAAAGCGCCTTTTTTGCATAAACAAGTGCAAGTTTTCCAGACCTTTTGGCGCAAAATCCTTACCTTTTTTCAGGAAATTGTAGGGACACGGCATGAAAGAGATAACGTAAGAGTTGCAAATATTAATGATGCCGTGTCCCTACCCCCACCAATAGACTTATTCAGCAAGCCCTAATTAATTGTTTTCATTGATAAAAACAGAAATTGGGTTCTGCCATAATTAAGGTATTACGGCTGAGATTTAACTAAAAAGCCTGGTTTCTAAGATCCTGCAATGAACGAAGAACGCATTCAAGCCTATCTCAATTTAATTCAACAACTCCTCACCTGTCCCAGTGGCGAGGAAAACCAAATTCTCAACCAACACCGCGAATCGCTGGATACCGGATTTGTCATTTTCTTGGATGTGGTAGCACAACGGATGCAAAATCTGGAAAAAGCCAATTTCTTAAGAGATATTGCCCATTTCGTCTCGGAAAACTTCATCGATTCTCCCTACACTGCGCCCCCAGATGCTGATGCTAGTCTCCAATTCTTGATGCAGGTGCTGAAAACTACTGATAACAGCAAGGGTAACGCCCCACAAGTCTACCCTCTGCTGAAAGCGAATCAAGACAAACTCACATTCAGCCTTGCTGAAGTCTTGCGCCAGTGGGCGAGTCGGACTCTCCCCACCGTAGACAAGATTCAGGCGTATGCTATTGCTGTAGATATAACAAATTTCAGTAACATAATTCGGCAATTTCCATTGGGCAAACGGTGGAGTAATTTAGAGATTGCCATTGTCGGATACGAAGTTATTCTGTCAGTATTCACTCGCACAGTTTATCCCCAAGAGTGGGCGACGGCGAAACATTGTTTGGGAACTGTTTATGTGTATCGCATCCAGGGAGAGAGAGCAAAAAATCTGGAAAAAGCGATCGCCTACTACCAAGAAGCATTAGAAGTTCTCACCCCCGCTACCTATCCACAGGATTGGGCTGCGGTACAAATTGGTCTGGGGAATACCTATTACAAACGCATCCTTGAGGAGCGGGGGGAGAATCTGGAGCAGGCAATTGCTGCTTTCAAAGCCGCGTTAGAAGTCTATACTCCCGAAGCGTTTCCTGAAAATTGGGCAATGGCACAAATTGGCCTGGGGAATACCTACTTAGATCGCATCCGAGAAGAACGGGCTGAGAATGTGGAAAAGGCGATTAAGTTCTACGAAGCAGCATTAACAGTTCGTACTCGTACAGCGTTTCCTGAAAATTGGGCAGGGATTCAAATGAATCTGGGGACTGCTTACCGCAATCGCATCTTGGGAGAGCCAGCAGAGAATGTGGAAAAGGCGATCAAGTTTTACGAAGCAGCATTAACAGTTCGTAAACTTGAAACCTTTCCTGAAGGATGGGCAGAAGCCCAAGATAATCTGGCGACTGCCTACGTCGATCGCATCTTGGGAGACAGAGCAGAAAATATAGAGAAAACGATCACTTGCTATAAAGCAGCATTACAAGTTTATACTCGTAATGCTTTTCCTGAAGACTGGGCAAGAACTCAAATGGGCTTAGGGAGTGCCTACTCTATCCGCATCCGAGGGGACTGGGGGCTAAATAGGAAAACTGCTATTGCCTGTTTAAAAGAGGCGTTACAAGTCTATACTCGTGAAGCTTTTCCTCAAAACCATCTACAAACCTTGTTTAATTTAGGTCCCGTCTATCGCCTCACTTCCGAATTACAAAATGCCTACGATACCTTTGCAGCAGCAATTGAGACTATAGAAGAGATTCGTAGTGGCATCATTGAAGGTGGCGAGACAGACAAACAGAAATTAGCGGAAAAATGGAATGGACTGGGACTCTATCGCAATATGGTCGAAGTCTGCCTAGAATTGAACAAGTACGCCGCCGCCCTGGAATATGCCGAACGCAGCAAAGCCAGAAACTTAGTCGAACTCCTTGCCGCTACCCGCCTCAAACCGAAAGATGTTTCCTCCGAAATCTGGGAACGCTACGACGATTTATATCAAAAATGGTGGAACCTCCAGCAAAGACGCGACAGTAGCGACTTCTCCTTCGGCGAGAGTTTCAACAACGACGACACCCGCAGTATTGAGATTTCTTCCCCCAAACGGGAAACCGTCGCCGCCGAAATTTCCCGTACCCTCACCGAGTTACGCCAACAAATTGACAGCTTAATCGAAACCGAAATCACCCCCCACGACCCAAAATTTCGCTTCGGGCAAAAAGTAGACCCCATCGGTTACGAGAAGATTCAGAAATTGGTGGACGAACAGACCGCAATTGTGGAGTGGTACTTTACCTCTAAGGGCATCCACGCCTTCATCGTCACCCACCAAGGCGAACATCCTATCGTTGTCTCTACCGATAGCAGTGCCTTAGCTGCCTTAGAACAGTTGACGAATGAGTATTTAAATGATTATTTCCCGGAAGATAAGACCCACTGGCGACAAGAATTACCCTCATACCTGCAACGGTTAGCCGAAATACTGGAACTAAATCACCTAATTTCCCAAATACCCTCCCAGTATCAGCAGTTAATCTTAATCCCCTATCGCTTCCTACATTTATTCCCCCTCCACGCCTTACCCCTTTCCCAAACCGAATATCTCAGCGACAGATTCCCCCAAGGCATTCGCTATGCCCCCAGCAGTCAGATTTTGCAGTTATCCCTATCCGAAAATACCACCCCTAACCAAGAGGAGGCATCTTTCTCCCCCCCTTATCAAGGGGGGGCAGGGGGGGGATCTCTCTTCGCCATCCAAAACCCCACAGCCGACTTAGCCTACACCGACATCGAAGTAGAAGCGATTCAAACCGCCTTCAACCCCGCTACGGTATTAAAAGGAGAAGCTGCGAGTAAAACCTTATTTAACCAAAACGTCACAGACTTAAAAGAAACCACTTTCGCCCATTTCTCCTGTCACGGCTATTTCAATTTCGCCAATCCTCGCATTTCAGGACTCATTCTCGCCGATGCCAAACTCTCCCAAACCGCCGCCACCGAAAAAGGCATCCCCGTGATTCGTTCTCGCAGAGGTGAATTTAACCCCGATGAATGTCTCACTTTACCAGAAATCTTCAACCTGCGCTTGCGGAACTGTCGCCTAGTTGCCCTCTCCGCCTGCGAAACGGGAATTACCGACATTAGCACTACCAGTGATGAATATATCAGCATTCTGGCAGGGTTTTTCTTTGCAGGTTCGCGCAATGTCTTGGGCACCTTATGGGCGGTGAATGATGTCTCGACAGCAATTTTTATGATTCGCTTTTATGAAATTCTACTGGGAAAAAGTCAACCCCCAGCAGCTTTGGCGCTGAAACAAACCCAAGAGTGGATGCGATCTAGAACAGTTGCAGAGTTGTTAGAGTGGATTAAGGGCTGTCAGTTGATTAATGAGGAACGGCGCGAGGCTATGTGCAGTGATTTGGAAGGATGGTATAACCCTACTGAAATTCCCTTTGAAAAGCCCTATTATTGGGCAGGTTTTTGCGCCGTTGGACAGTAAGAGGGGCTGAAGCCCAACAACGTACCTTCAAGGAAATTAAAAATATGATGAAATCAGATGAAATAATTGCCGCTTTTTTACAAGTTTGGGAAATTCACCCAGATTTGTTTCTAGCACCAGATGTCGAGGCAGATTTAGATAATCTGAATCAGTCGATTAGTTCATCAATAGATAAATCTAATGAAGATATTGCTAAACTAATTCAAAACTGGTGTAAAAACCATCCTATAATTCGAGATACCGTGCGCGATGCTAGCCGCAAACCCAAACCGAGAAAAAGTGAAGATACAAGTTTAGAGAATGTTCTCGAAAATCGCTATCCTGAAATCTCTAAAGCTTTGCGGGAAAAAATCAAACAATCAGAACAGAAGACACATAAGTAGGGACACGGCATCTGAGATATTTTGGAATAGAAAATAGGGTTAATTATGCCGTGTCCCTACACAACCAAATTGAAGAAGGGCAAATTGATTAATTTATTGGGATATTGGGATGAATAAGGAAATTAAAATTAGGAGATTATTTCATGTTGCAACATCTAGACAGAATCACATTTTACCCCAAAATAATGACAGGTAAAGCCTGTATTCGAGGTATGAGAGTTCCGGTATCTTTGGTGTTTAATTTAGTAGCTAATGGTAAAACAACCGCAGAAATTATCGCAGACTATCCCTATCTGGAACCGGAAGATATTAGACAATCATTGCTTTATGCTAAGGCAGAAATTATACAAGATTTTCGCCAAGCGTGGCAAGAAGCTATGACTGGAAAAACTATCCCTGTTTCCCAAATTTGGGAAGGGATAGAAAATATCTGAAAAACCTTTAATCCAAGTATAAGCATCACCCACTTTTAGTAATAGTTTATTTTTATGGATGCTCAAGTAAATAACATTTTTGCCCCTAATGTTTACCTCTTTGCTTATTCCCTGACTGATGGCGCAGAAGGATCTAAAAATCCTCTTTGGCAAGCAGCGGATAAAATAATTAATTGCTTTTTTAAAGATAAAAATATTACTGATAATTTAATTTTTTCAGATAATTCAAATAGCGATAATCGCACTTATTTACTTAAAGACGATAGCCTGAATTTCCCTAGCACTAAAGATTCCCAAATAGAAGGGTTTGTTCAATCACAAAAAATCCAAGATTGTTATGCAATATGGCTCAATATCGGCTATTCTGATAAGGATGAAAATGCTGAAGATGTATCGGTTGAAGAACTCAAAAAATTCAATCCCAATCATATCTTACTTCTGCCTAAATCTGATAAAATATTAGGACAAACTCTGCTAATTACCGCCTGGTTAACCAACAAAACTAAACAACGCGATCGAGAATATCTCCGCAACTTAGCTAATCAATGTTGTCAAACTTTACTCGGAGACAAAACACCCCCATTTTACCGCGCTGGTGAGTTGTTTGATAGTGCTATTTTTGAATATGGAAACCCCAAACAAGACTCCCAAGTTCTTGTCTGGTTATTCCGCGATGAAATGGCAGATCGACAATATGATAAGTATCAACAGGAACTCATTAGTTTATTCCTGTATCGCACTAAAATTGTTAAGGCTTTTCAAGATAGTCGCTTGATTTATACAGCGTTAAACCAAGCTTACAGTGAAATTGAAGAAAATCTCGATCGCATTCAACAAAAACTCAATACATCTAATACTAATTATACTTATCTCGACGATTTCAAAACCCAATTAAAAACCCTCGCCAGAGAGTCTCTATCCTACACTCGCTTACTCCGAAAAATGGAAGATTTCGGTAATACAATTGAGATAAATATTTACAATTATAATGAAAAAATTGAAGAAATTTGTGGTACAATTGAAATCGATAAGGAAGAACTATCGATTTTTAAGTATTTCGGTCAAGAAACCGGGTCGCTCTTCAGTCGCCAAATCAAAGCAGACTTAGGCTATTTTGAACATGGAACCGATTTAATAGAACAAGCGATCGCCTCAATTCGGGGAATAGTAGAAATTGACCAAGCAGAGGCTAACCAAGACTTGCAAGATTTGATTCAAGCGGTAGGTGTGGGAATTGCAGCAGGTGCGATCGTAGCTTCTACATCTGGTTTAATTACGCAACCTTGGAGTTTACCGAGTCGCGATCGAATTTTCCTTCCCCCGCACCCCTTTGTAATTGCTTTAGTTGCAAGTGTATTGTGTTCTGTGGGTGCTTTTTGGGTAGCAGAAAAGGTGATTAAGGGAAGGCGAAAACATTCCAAATCCAACTCATAAATCAGTTTTGTAGGGTGTATCAGAATTGAGGATTTTCGCGATCGTCATCAATTTTATTACTCTGACGCATCCTACTTAATTCAAAGAGAATTCATCAAATTTAATTACTTGAGTAGTTTTGTAGGGTGCGTCAGAACGCAGAATTTTCGCGATCGCCATCAATTTTATTACTCTGACGCACCCTACTTAATTCAAAGAAAATTCATCAAATTTAATTACTTGAGAGTTTGGTTCTCTGGTATCAAAGCGATAACTGCTGACTGTACCATTGCCAGTATCTAAAATACTAAATACAGTGATATCATTACTCGCAATATATGGCAATGGTTGATTATTTTCATTAACTAAAGGGGCAATTGTTGGGATAATTGGATCTAATCCGTTGGGGTCGCCAGTTGCAGTATAATTTTCAGAATTGTTAATCGGTACAGGTCGTTTATTATCGCCTAAAGCTGCACCGTAAGAGTTACCAACGTTGGAAGTTTCAAGAAAATTAACGCCACTATAATTAATGAAACGATTCCATAAATGGGAATGTCCAAATAATACCAATTGTACTTTTGCGGCGTTGAGTAATGGTTCAATATCCCGAATTAAGTAATCTTTTTCTTTGGGATATTGATAGTGAATGGATTTAATTGTACCATCGCCATTTCGTTCAATTATTTGTACTGGATAAGTAAAAGGAGGAACCACATTATCGCCTAAAGAATGGGGTGGATGATGTAGCATTACTACTTTGTATTTTGCTTGTTGAAATTCGGGACTATTTAATTCTTTTTCTAACCATTTATATTGAATGCTATCTTTATGAATTGGCTCAAAAATATGTTGTCCGTATCCCCAATTTTCCGGGTTGTTTAAATCGCGATCGCACTCTCGATACTTCCCTTTAATAGTACTAGCCAAACTAGGACTGCGCCAAGCACAAGCAGCAAACAAAACTACTAAACGCACATCACCAATAGTAATTGCATAATACTTTTCTCCGCCAGAACTAGCATTAGGTAAAGTGAAAATTTCTTGGTAAGTATCGGTATTAAAAGAGTAATCTTTTAACCAGAGTTGTTGGGGAATATCAGCTTTATCCTGATAAACTTGTTTAGCGAGTTCACGAGGAAAAGCGTCATATATTTGTTCGCTTAAGCTGCTTTCTAGGGAAAATCTACCCATAACTTCGTGATTTCCAATTGCGGGAAATAGCGGTGTGTGTTGAATAATTTCGCCGCCTTTGTAAATAGTAGATGTACCATTTTTTTCTAATTTAGAGTTAGCTTTTCCTTGCAAACAAGGGAAGAAAGCATTCCCTCGGTTATCGTCGAACCATTCGGAAGCGCGATCGGGTACATTCACCAAATCCCCCGCAAAGAAAACAGCATCAACTTTGCCAATTGTTTCGGTTACTTTTTCCAGATTAGCAGCAGTCATTGGCATTAATTGATGATCGGAAGTCAGCAAGATTTTTAAAGGTGTTCCTGGTAAAGGTTTAGCTGCAAGAGTAAAAATTTCACTACTTACAATTTGACCATCTTCTCTTTCACTCTTTACTCGATAAGGAACTCGTTTCCCCGGAATTAAATTAGTGATTTCTGCTTCATGTCGCCATATATTCCGCACAACTGGTTGTTGGTAAACTTGATTTTCTTCGGTTTGTTTGCCAAATTTTGACTTTTGATCTTCGCGGGTGCGACTTAGTTTAATTGTGTTGGCGCTAACATTTTTGTCCAAGTTCTCACCAAAGGTAACGGTGTGGCGAGAACCGGGAAATTCTGTAAACCAAACTACTCGAATCGAGTTCTCTGTAGGAAGTTGCAAAAATGGATCGGTTAATAGTTGGGGTTGGGAAGACATCATGATTTAGGTAGGTTGTTGTGCTTTAGCACTCTTATATTAATGGTAATAAGAGCGCTAAAGCGCAACAACGTACTCATTTTTATGTAACTGGCAACTCAAGTTATTAAAATAAAGGTGGGCGATCGTACTAAGTAACAAGGATACATTATGGCGGACAATAATCGCGTACCTTGGGAATTTGGCAGATTTTTCCAAACTCTCACTTTCTTTGAGGTAATTCCCTTTGTTAACTGTATTCAGAGGATATTTTCGGGGAATTTCAAGGAAAAACCAACTGAATTTAAAGGAGGAAAAAGAGTGGGAGTAATTCTAGTAGCTGGTGCAACTGGCGGTGTGGGAAAGCGCGTAGTAAAACGACTTTTGGAACGCGGATATTCAACACGCGCCTTGGTGCGAAATGTGGAAAAAGCAAGAGAAATGTTGGGTAATAACCTAGAATTAATCGCAGGTGATATTACCAAACCGGAAACTTTAACTGAGCAAGTTTTCCAAAATATTACAGCGGTAATTTGTTGCACAGGTGCGCGAGTGCAACCTGTGGAAGGTGACACTCCTAACCGGGAAAAGTACTATCAAGGCGTGAAATTTTATATGCCACAAGTAGTAGATTCTCCCGAAGTTGTAGAATACCAAGGTGTGAAAAACTTGGTGCAAGCAGCAGCGAAATATTTAGGGAAACCTGACGAAAAAATGATTTTTGATTTTCGTAATGCTAACGAGGATATCAAAAATGTTTGGGGTGCGATCGATGATGTAGTGATGGGTGGAGTTAGCGCCAGCAATATCCAATTAGTAGATAATACTGCTTTATTTGCTGGTAATGTTTCCACTGCTAATTCGGGAGGTTTCGCTTCAATTCGGACTCGTAATTTTGAGACACCTTTAGATTTATCTGCTTACGAAGGTGTTGAGTTGCGCGTTAAAGGTGATGGCAAACGTTATAAATTCTTCCTGCGTACCGACACCAAATGGGATGGAATTGGTTATAGCTATTCCTTCGACACAATAGCAAATACTTGGATGGATATTCGCATTCCTTTTGCTGATTTAGTTCCGGTTTTCCGCGCCAAAACTGTACCCGATGGCGAAAAGATTGATGCTAGTCAAATTCGTTCTGGCCAATTAATGTTGAGCAAATTTGAATATGATGGCGCACTCAATCCCAACTTTACCCCAGGCGGTTTTGCTTTGCAAATCGAAACAATTAAAGCCTATAATGGTGCAAGTTTACCTCAGTTTATCTTGGTAAGTTCTGCTGGTGTAACTCGTCCAGGTCGTCCGGGAATTAACTTAGAAGAAGAACCCCCAGCGGTGAGAATGAATGATGCGTTAGGGGGAATTTTAACTTGGAAATTGCGGGGAGAAGATAGCGTCAGAGAAAGTGGAATTGCTTACACAATTATCAGACCTTGTGCGTTAACTGAAGAAGCAGGAGGCAAAACTTTAGTTTTTGAACAAGGCGACAACATTCGAGGTAAAGTAAGTCGGGAAGATATCGCCGAACTTTGCGTACAGGCGTTAGAAGAACCAAAAGCTTGTTACCTCACCTTTGAAGTGAAAGAAACAGAAACCCCCGCCAGTGCAGTAAGTTGGCAAACTCTGTTTAGCAGCATACAAGCGAATTAGGTACGTTGTTGCGCTAAAGCGCCAGTTTAGCGCTTTAGC
>NZ_JBHFNQ010000035.1:0-14713 GCF_041929345.1 Floridaenema aerugineum BLCC-F46 | reverse complement strand
CCACCTGAAAAAGTAAGGTCGGCTCGACCTGAACTTAACGCCTGTGGACAAGTTGGTGCCGACACCCTTGGTTGAAGCAGGAAGAAAACACCACATCAAATTAACAAGTTTAGTTAGGTTTGGATAGGTTTTTCAGAGCAGAACAAGATTGGAAACACCCTTATCATTGCCGACTCGTACCCCAGAACCGCTAGTATTCTCGCCCTCTCCCTCACCAGTGCCGACTAACACCCCGGAACCGCCAGCATTCTCGCCCTCTCCCTCACCAGTGCCAACTCGTACCCCAGAACCGCCAGTATTCTCGCCCTCGCCTTCACCTTCCCCGACCTTTTCACCTGAAACCACACCAACTCCAGAAGCTACGGAAACGCCTTCCCCAACACCAACCCAAACCGAACCACAAGCAGCAATCAGCACTCCCACACAGGGACAGCAGAACATTCCCACTTTTCCCGTTGGTACGCCGATTAGTGCTGTTAAACAAGCTTTGGGTAAACCAACTTTCGATACAAGAGGACAATGGAAGACTCGCGCCGTCAGCTATACCGATTATTTACCAGGTCAAGTCAGCTTGGGTTACTTATACGATCCCGAAAGTCGGGTGATTCGCGAAACGGAAATCGCCTTTAACCAATCAGTAGACCTTCAGGTAATTCAAAAAACAGTGGATGATTTGCTCTTAGGTAGCGTTGGGGAAGATATTAACCGGAAACTCGAAAGAGTCTATCAACGACAGTCGAGGAGGCAAAGTTTTACCAGTGGTTCTTTGAAAGGCGAAATTACACGGGATGAGAAAGATCAAATTTATATTGCGATTTGGGATGCCGATTTGAAATGAGCAAAGGAGCAGAGGAGCGGAGGTAGAACCTCCTTGTCTCGTTCCCAGGTTGTCTCGTTCCCAGGTAGAACCTGGGAACGAAAAATTGAGGCTCTGCCTCTTAGACTAGTAGCCTGATAAAAAAAGAGTCCCAATGGGACTCAGATGATAGAAAGCTGAAAATTACAAGATTACTTGATAGAAACCTTACCGCCAGATTCTTCCAATTGCTTCTTGATGTCTTCAGCTTCTTCTTTCTTGATGTTTTCCTTAATCGCTTTGGGAGTAGCTTCTACTAAATCTTTAGCTTCTTTCAAACCTAAGCCAGTGATAGCACGAACTACTTTCAGAACCGCAATCTTCTTATCAGCTGGAACTTCTTCCAAAGTCACAGTAAATTCGGTTTGTACTTCCTCTGGTTCAGCAGCAGCAGGACCAGCACCAGGAACAGCCGCCACCATCATGCCACCTACAGGAGCAGCAGCACTAACACCAAAAGCTTCTTCAATTTGCTTAACTAATTCCGCAGCTTCTAACAGTGTCAAGCCTTTTAGTTTTTCCAAAATTTCATCGGTTGCAGCAGACATTGTAAACTCCTAAAAATTAACTAAATTTGGTCATTGATTGTTAGTCATTTGTCATTTGTCATTGGTGAGATGAATAACTCCAAACTAATGACAAATCACGAATAACTAAGCTGCTTCGCCCGAAGCACCATTGCTTTCTTTGTCTTTGTCGGCGTAAGCTTGTAAACCACGCGCAACAGAAGCAGGAACTTCGTTGATTCCGATCGCAATTTTTGCGGTCACAGCATTTAAAGCACCAGCAATTTGTGCCATCAGTTGTTCCTTGGATGGCAAATCTGCGATCGCCTTAACATCAGCCTCGCTCAAAGCTTTACCATCCATCACACCACCGCGAAGTGCTGTCTTCTTGGTTGCCTTTTGGAAGTCTTGGTAAGCTTTGATTGCGCCACCCAGGTCATCTTTCACCAGCAAGAACGCCGAGGAACCCTTCAGGAATTCCTCTAACGGTTGCCACTTGGTATCACCATCAACCGCAATGCCCATCAAGGTGTTTTTTGTCACCTTGCAACTAGCACCTTTGGGACGCAAGCGCCGCCGCAAATCGGTAATTTCCCCAACGGATAGCCCTTGGTAGTCGATGACAAGCGCCAACTGAGATTCACTCAAACTTTCCTTGAGTTCAGTGATAATCGCATCTTTACTTTCTTTTGTTCTACCCATTTATCCTTTCACCTCCTTATCCCGGTTTAAACTCAGATCTTGCACTCAGTAAGGCGGAGCCTGGAGTTTCTCGTTGCCCGGTTGAACCCGGGAACGAGGGTTTTGGAGGTTCTACCTCCACTGCTGGAAGATCTCAGTTAAATATCCTCAGCAACTTAAAAACCCCAGCTACTCAGCCGGGGTCACGCTTAACACATTTTCCTGAAATTTGCCACTTTATCAATCAATCTGTAGCAAACAGAAAAGCTAGAAGGCGTTCACCTCGGCAGGAAATTAAGCCATAAAGCACCTGCTGTCATTGGCTGTACCTATTTAGTTTTTTGGTCTTATGTCATTGGTCATTTGTTCTTTGTCTTTAGTAATGGGTAAATCGAAAACTTACCAATCACATAAGACCAATGACCAACGACCAATTAAGCTGCTTCAGTCATTTTTAAATCCCGTAGGGCGCTAATGTCCACTTCAATGGATGGCCCCATTGTAGAAGATACGTATACAGTCCGCCAATAACGACCTTTGGCACCTGAAGGACGGTTACGATCGATCGTCTCTTGTAACGCCTTCAAATTCACCAGCAAATCTTGGGCACTGAAAGTTGCTTTGCCAAACAGGATATGAACAATCCCAGTTCGATCGGCACGAAATTCTAGTTTACCAGCTTTGAACTCTGCGATCGCAGCTGCTAGATCAAAAGTTACTGTACCACCTTTGGGCGACGGCATCAAACCACGAGGGCCAAGCAACTTACCCAACTTAGCCACCTGCGGCATCACATCGGGAGTAGCGATTAGCTTATCAAAATCCATTCTGCCTTTTTGGATTTCGTCGATCAACTCCTCCGAGCCCACAACATCCGCACCTGCATTACTCGCTTCCGTCACCTTTTCCCCACGAGCAATCACAGCTACCCGCACCGTTTGACCAGTTCCTTTCGGCAACACCACAGTTGTCCGCAATTGTTGGTCAGCATACTTTGGGTCAATACCCAAGCGAATATGAGCTTCTGCTGACTCTGGAAACTTTGCCGTTGCTGTCTCTTTTAACAGATTCAGCGCTTCCAACGGCTGATAAGGTCTTTCTTCAACTTTTTTCCGCAGTTCTTGAAGTCTGCGCGATACTTTTTTCACCTTCTTTCTCTCCTGGGGTAACTCACGAAGTCTTCCTTCTCCCCCGATATAGTTAACAAAAAATTTGTCTCTTGGCTAATCGGAATTTCGCAGCCAGTCCCTAATCTGTAACGGTAATACCCATATTCCGGGCTGTACCTTCCACAATATTCATTGCTGCATCAATGTCATTCGCATTCAGGTCAGGCAATTTAGTTTGGGCAATTTCTCGCAGTTGCGCTCTACTAATGGAGCCAACTTTCTTCCGATTAGGTTGATCTGAACCTTTCGCTACTCCGGCTGCTTTAGTAATTAAAACCGAAGCTGGAGGAGTTTTCAACACAAAGGTAAAACTGCGATCCTCATAAACCGAAATTTCCACCGGGATTACCATCCCAGCTTGATCGGCAGTTCTGGCGTTATACTCTTTGCAAAACGCCATAATATTTACCCCATGCTGACCCAGTGCTGGGCCTACAGGAGGGGCTGGATTGGCCTTGCCTGCATTCAAGGCCAACTTGATCATTGCTACAACTTTTTTCGCCATCTATTTCGTTAGCTTTGTTTTTGAACCTGATTAAATTCCAATTCCACAGGCGTATCCCGCCCGAAGATCGATAGTAATGCTTTAAGCTTGCTACGCTCAGGACTGACTTCAATCACCTCACCTTCAAAGTCTTTGAAAGGCCCAGAAAGGACGATGATTCTGTCTCCCACAGCCATATCGATTTTCACGACAGGCTCTTGTTCGCGTGCTTGCTTGAAGATTCTTTCGACTTCATTATGGCTGAGTGGTAGTGGTTTAACGTGACCTCTACCCCTTCCATAGCGGCGTTTTTGTTCTGCCCCGACAAAGTTAATCACATTTGGTGTGTTTTTGACAACCTGCCAGCTTTCATCATCCATGATCATTTGCACTAGCACATAGCCGGGGAAGACTTTTTCTTCGCTGTGCTGTCTGCTGCCATCTTTCCGAATTTTGACAGCAGGTGTCTGAGGAATTTCTATTTGAAAAATTCGATCAGCCACATCCAATGTTTCGATGCGCTGTTCCAGGTTGGTTTTGACACGCTTTTCACAGCCAGAAGCTACCTGCACAGCATACCACCGAAGCCCTTGATGAAAGTCTTCTTCGGATAATCCTGCGTCTGATTGTGCTTCTCGTTGCTCGCGATCGTCTGGTTCATCTGTCATAAAACTCATCCGAACACCTTCGCCGATCCCCAACCAAAAAAGTTGTCTACTAGATAAATCAAAAGTGCCGAGAGAATCACCATTAAAATGACCGCAGCGGATTCGCTGATCAACTGCTGTCTACTAGGCCAGACTACTTTATCTAGTTCTTCTTTAGTTCCTTGTAAAAACTTGACGGCGCTAAACCCAGCCTGTTTTTCTTCAGTAGTTTCTGCTTCACCTTTTTTCGCCACGTTCCTTCTTTCCCCCGTTTTTCTTTTGATTTACAGACTTCTTAAACTATGCCAAAACTCCTAAAATCATCATTTCTGAGTTTTGTGCATTTTCTTAAGAATGCTATTCCTCACTGACCACTCAAACTACCATTTTATATTGTGTTTGCCTGAATCACCATAGCTCTGTATTTTCCAGAATCGGGGAGAAATTAGGCACATTTTCGGGAATTTTCCGCTAATCCTGGCTGACTTATCCGGGCTACTCACAATAAAAAACCCAGACGCTTCTATATAATCTGGGTTAACTACGCGCCCTGGAGGACTCGAACCCCCGACATCAGGTTTTGGAGACCTGCGTTCTACCAACTGAACTAAGAGCGCTTACTTGTGAGTCTGCTTTGGATGTTTCGCCATTGCATTATCTTAGTCTAGCGCAAAATGAGTTGGTTTGCTATAAATTTTTCGCAAATTACCTCCTCAACTTTTGGAGTGTAGTTAAAGGCGATCGCAAAAAACTCTCCCCTTCTCCCCATCTCCTCATCCCCCATCTCCCCATCCCCCCATCTCTTAAGTAGTGGGGCGATCGAAACGTTGTTTCAGGCGAGTTGCTTTACCAACGCGATCGCGCAGATAATACAATTTAGCCCGACGCACGTCACCGCGACGGATAATCTTAATGCTGGAAATCCGGGGAGAATGGAGTAAAAACACCCGTTCTACACCCACATTTTGGAAAACTCGGCGGACTGTAATGGTTTCATTGATTCCACCATTACGCTTGGCAATCACTACACCTTCATAAGGCTGTGTCCTTTCTTTGCCGCCTTCTTGAATCACTACGCCAACTTTGATCGTATCGCCGACATAGATTTGCGGCAGATCCTTTTTCAAATATGACTCTTCTATCGATCGGATAATTTCTTGCGCGTGCATAGCCTTTCAAATAAACACACAATTTATTATCCTACCTCGATTCCTACTTTTTGGTCAATCGGCAATCATGAAATCTCCACAAAACACTGTAGAGACGTTGTATACAACGTCTCTACAATAGTTCTTTAATTTTTGGCTCGGCCCTTAGAAAGTGAAGGTAGTCCGAATAGTGCCTACCCAAATGGTATCGTTGCGATCGTTGTGTTCTGGGTTGAGAATCACAAACGCACCGGGAGTAACCGAAATATTGTTGCTGACTCTGATGCGATAGAATGCTTCCAAATGATAGGAAGTATCGTCATCTTTCCGGTCTTCCGTTCTTCTTCCTCTATAAAAGTCACCATCTAAGTCGCTACTAGTCACTTTAGGAGGTACACCAGCTAGTAACCCTAAGAAGTTACCTTTAGCACCTAAATCTGGGAAACCAAAACTCACAGCGTAGTTGATCACATCAGCATTGGCTCCCCGGAAATTTCCAGTTTTAGCCTCAGCCATTTGGTAACCAACCCAGCCGGAAATGAGAAACTGGGGAGCAATTCGCCAGTTTACTTGTCCACCAAAAGAATTTGACTCTGTGGCAACAGCACCAAAAGGTCTTTGAGCAAAACTACTTCCTGTGCTACCCGTAACGTTTACTCTGTTCCCAGGTGCATAGTAGCGGACGTAAGTCAAGCCTATATTAAAGTTGCCTTTGGGGAATAGAACTAACTGTGCCAATGCACCGAATTCCCCATCATACAACCCATTTTTGTTAGAGGGGTTGTTAGCTCTGGGAGCCAAGTAACCGACATCTAGACCAATTGCCCCAAAGTCTAAGTTAATTAATGCCCCAGCACTACTGCTAGTGTTTACGATCTGGTATATCGGGTTGAATCGTCCAAAGCGGGAGATAGAGCCAGTGCTACTGCTGTCAAACAGGGGGTGAACAGTGTTAACTAAATCGTTAAACTCACCACTGTTAGCAATTAACCAAACTCTGGCATTCTTACCTATTGGGAAGCGATAGTAAAGGTCATCTAGTTCGACGCTATTATTACTGTTACCGTCAACACTCAGACGAGTCATGTTGGTTCCTGTTACTCCTGTACTTAATGCTGTAGCTCCTGTAAGTGTTGTAGCAGGATTCCCACTAAACTCAGTAATGTTACGAGCTTGCAAACGTACTCTCAACAAATCTCTGCCTGAGAAGCTTGTGTCAAAGTTGAGGCGTGCCCGATAGCCAAAGATGGGGTTGTCTTCTAAATCTCTAGTATTAGCAGTGGTACGTCTGACACTAGAAGAAATTGCCTTTTCATCACCAAAGACACTAGAAACACCGAAGATTACTTCGCCTCTGAGTTTGGTTATAGTGGAAAACTGATTAGCTTCTACTTCTGTGACTCTGGCTTCTAAAGCATCGACTCGACCACGCAGGGTAGCTAGTTCAGCGGCGAACTCTTCTTGTAAACGGCGCAAACGGTCTAAGTCTTCTCTGCCTACACCTTGAGGTAAAGCGGCAATTAATTCTTGAATCCGATCTAAACAGCTGTTTAAACCTGCGGCAAACTCGTAACGAGTCATGGCGCGGTTGCCTCGGTAGGTGCGATCGGGATAACCTTCAATACAACCGTATCTTTCCACCAAGGATTGTAATGCTTGGAATGCCCAATCTGTTGGTTGTACGTCCCGCAGTTGGGAAACAGAAGTTACTTGGTCTAAACTTTCTGTTCCCTGAGTTCCTTGACTGCTTTGGACAGGGGAAACAGGTTCTTGGCTGTATCGGTTGATTTGCTCTAGCGTATTGTTAACTGCTGGCTCATTTTGGAGTTCTGTGTTCTGTGCTACTTGCTGCTGGTTTGGCGAATCGGAGCTAACTTCAGATAATGGTAAGGCAGCTAGTTCTGTATTTAATTGATTTGCAGCGGTTCCAACAGGCGAGTCAGTCACAGCCGTATTGTCTTTCAACAGTGGTTTTGCTGAATTTTCTGCTGCTATTGCGCCATTCGCTGCAATAATTACGGCACTTAATACGGCAGGACTCAGTTTAAGAGTGTGCCAAAGGGTTCTTGACATTTTTGCTATCCTCACACCTAGATTTTGCTTTTCGGAGAGTCGCCATATTTTTTGACTTCAACCGATCGCCAACTGTTTCCACTTGATTTTTAATCTTAATTTTAGCTACACATTACACCTTACTGCATCAACAATGTATAACTAAAATAAGTGGCATATATTACCAGTACTTAAGTTAGCACAAATGAGGATTATCCTCCTACTACCTCAATAATCTATTCCGAGTTTAAGATTTCAACTTCTGTACAGGTTGGCACAAAACCAAATAACGACCATGACGCTTTAAAATTTCTTCTTCTTCAAATTGTTTCAGAAGTCTAGTTACAGTTACTCTAGTAGTACAAATTGCTTCGGAAAGAGCTTGATGGGTCAAAGGTATCTCTATTAGTTTTCCTTGTTCCACATCGCGACCGAATTTTCGCGCCAACCAATCTAGTAGTTGTAATAAACGGGAAGGAACAGGTCTACAATGAACTATATTTAGCAATTCTTCGCTGAGTCTAATATGAGCGATCGCCGCATCGATAAATTGATACCAGATATTGCTTGGTAGCAGATTTACCTCAACACTAGTTAAACATTCTATTTGATAAGGTTCCAGGTTAGTCAGAGGTTTCCCGACAATATCTCCTGCACCCCAAAATCCTAAAATAATTGGTTTGCCGTCTTCACTCCAAGTTAAAGTACGAACAACTCCCCGTTCGATTTTCCACAAAATATCAGACTGTAATGTTAATAGGTCATAACGGCTAAATGTTAGCTGTTTGAGAGGAGTAGAATTTACAGATGTAGGCACAGAAATTAACATAGATTTTGGGGTGGTAAGGGATACTTGGTTGATGATATCGATCGGCTAATTACCCGCTAAGTAATCGGTTGACCATCTAAGCGACGGATGGCAACTACCGCAGGTTTTGGCGGGTCGTTGGCAGCTTTTCCAGGCCAATTAGAACCAATGGGAATATTACGAGTTTGGCTGAATTTTTCCCCATTGGTTGCGTGCATAGTAAATTTGTGAGTGTCAGCAGCGGAATTTTGTCTAGTTCCGTATACTTCTCCCGGATGTTGTACTGCCAGAAATAATGTTTGTTGGTCTTGAGTGAAAAATGGCCCTGTAGTTTCACATTCCATCGGTCCCATTCCGAACAAATAAGCATTTCCAGCATTATCGCCAGTGGTGGGAATGAACCAAATCGAATTATTGCCAAAGCAACCAACCCGATCTTTACTTTTAGGATTATTGTGTTTTCCGCTAGACATATCTGTTACCATCCAAACATTTTGATTGTTGTCAATCAATATATTGTCTGGGTTAGAAAAGCCTGCGCCACCTGCTATTGGTTCTCCGCCTACAGCTAACATTTTCCACCCAAAAGTTAAAGCATCTGGTTGATTTTCATCTTCAATTAAGTGCATTATCCAACCATATTCCCAAGGAGTTTCGCCGTTTGGCCCTTGAAAAATCCGTTTGTCTGGTGCTCCATCTCCACCGGGAACTCCAGAGGTAAATGTAATGTATAAAGAACCATCGGGGGCAATTTCCGTGTCTTCGGGACGGGCGGTACAGGTGGCACCAGCGGCGTTAGCGGCAAAGTGAGCATCTATAAGAATTGCGCCTTGTTTTTCCTCTGGAGTGCCAGTGTAGAGGTCGCCCAAGGTTTTGAAAGTTTGTTGAAAATCGGCTATTTCTGCGTCTGTTTTGGCTTCGTAGATGCCGCCTGCGGGACGTTTGGGTAGGGGTACGAGATTATCAACTAAGTTGCTGGGCAAAACGGGGTTTACGGGAGTACTTGGTTGTAGGGGTATCCATTTGCCTGTGCCGTCGGGGTTAATTTGGGCGGCGTAGAGCATTCCGTAGCGCAGGAGGTTGGAGTTGGCTTTGTCTTTGGGGTCTTGGACTTTGCCTGTGCTGACGAATTTATACAGGTGTCCGCCTCTGCGATCGCACCCCGAATAAAACGCCACTCTTTTACCCGCTTCCGCTCTAACTCCCACCGCTTCATGTCTGTAGCGTCCTAACCAAGTATGTTTAATCCCGTAATCTTCAGGATTTGCCGGATCGACTTCCACAATCCAGCCATATTTGTTACCAGCTAATCCCAGTACATTTCCCAGACCAGACAATTGCCCATCACCAATCACAAATTTTCTCTCGCCTGGAGCGAAGGAAGTACCATCAGGATAAACTGCTTCTACCACTTGGTCTTGAAAGTTTTCTTCCGCACTTAAAACTGTACCCCAAGGAGTTGTTCCCCCAGAACAATTAGCAAAAGTCCCAATAATTCTTGCCCCTAAATTATCCACATAACCTTGCCCAGTTTTTTTCTTAAAAACAAACACACCAGGACCACTAACATCTAAATATTTACCATCTTTTAAACCACTAATTCCGGTAATTCGACGGTCAGCAGCTGAATTAGTTCTTTCCCATTTCCCCTCAGCATTTTTCCGAATGGAAATAATCCCCATTCCTAGATCTATTAAAGCTTCTTCCGAAACTTGTTGAATTTTTGCTTTGAATTCTGCCTGTTCTGGTGGTAAAGCAAAAGCATTAATTCCAGTTTTTCCGGCTTTTTCCAAAGCAGCTTGAATTTCTGAATTAGGTAAGTTTTTACCAATGACTTTCTCGAAGGTTTGAAACCAAGGTAAAGCACTAATATATTCAAAGTTAATTGCCAAATAGCCTTCATCTGTACCTGTTTCTACAAAAGATAAATAATCATTGTTATAACCAAACCGAGAATCACCTATTTTATCTCCCCAAGCCCCTACGATATCGTAGGTGTAACCTTCGGGTAATACTAAGTCATCTTTTACTTCGTACTTACTAAAATCTGCTATTTGTTGTGCTACTGGAATGTCTTGAGTTTCCAGAGGCATTGGCCCTTTTACTGGTTGAAAGCCAATGCCACTCAAAATACCTTTTTTTTGCTTAAGAAGATATGTACCTAGAGCTACTGTGGCAGCACCCGCCCCTAAAAATAACAGGAAGTCGCGGCGTTTTACTTTCATAATCAAAAATCAGCTAATTGAATGAGCAGGGCTAGCAAAAATTATAACTGCGCTCCTTATTATATTTCTCCTAGTTTAGGGGCAAGTAAGGTTTTGGTAATCTTCAGGTTAAGCGACTTAGGGGTTGCTACTGTTTGATAATTCTTGCTCAAACCTGCCTAAACCTAACCAAGCACTTAGATCAAAAAAACCTTGACCTGCATCGATTACAGATGCTCTCGTCGGTTAAATCAATCCTGAAATTAAATAGTCAAAAAATAAATACCAACTTTTTTGGTATAAAAGCCATCAGTTTATTAATTCCCGATCTGGCATTGTGATTCAGTAAAGCTGAGTTCAAATTTGGTGCTGTGTATTACCCCAACTGGTTTAAGACTGCTGCGGTGCTGGGTGAAAACTTGATTGCGAATGGAAATGCCGAACCAAGAGGATGTGACGGCGTTGGTAATGCGATCGGAAATAGGATTCCATTGATTCCCGGTTGGGTTTCCAGTGGAAATTTTAGTGTTCTTTATTACCGAGCAACCGGATTTGAATTTGTGAATGTGAACGAGCAAACAGTACAGGTGAGTGGCTAACCAGATGCCAGGATGCCTGAGTCTAGCGATCGCCGCACAAGTTGAGAGTAAAAACCCATTGGAGTGGTTGGCGATCGGTCTAAGTCAAACATTTAAACTTTCCGAAAAGCAAATTTTAGGTGTGAGGATTGAAACAAATGTCCAGAAATCTTTGGCATACTCTGAAACTGAGTCCTGCCGTATTAAGTGCCGTAATTATCACTGCAAATGGAGCAGTAGCACAGAATAGTGAAATAGGGAATGAGCCAGCTGTTAAAAATACCCTAGAGCAAATCGATCGATACAGCCAAGAACCTGCTCCCGCTGTGCAAAGCATGGAAGGAACTCAGGGAACAGAAGGTTTGGATCAAGTAACTTCCGTTTCCCAACTGCGGGACGTAGACCCAACCAGCTGGGCATTCCAAGCATTACAATCTTTGGTGGAAAGATACGGTTGTATTGAAGGTTATCCCGATACGCCTAACGGCACGCTACGCGAACGCACCTTCCGAGGCAACCGCGCCATGACTCGTTACGAGTTTGCCGCAGGTTTAAACAGCTGTTTAGATCGGATTCAAGAATTAATTGCCGCTTTACCTCAAGGTGTAAGTCGAGAAGACTTAGACCGTTTGCGCCGCTTACAAGAAGAATTCGCCGCTGAACTAGCTACCCTGCGCGGTCGTGTTGATGCCTTAGAAGCCAGAGTCACAGAAGTAGAAGCTAATCAGTTTTCTACCACCACCAAGCTTAGAGGCGAAGTAATTTTTGGTCTGGCTAGCGTTTTTGGCAAAGACAGGGCAAACAGTATTGAAGACTTAGAAGACAACCCCATCCTTGGCTACCGGGCACGCCTCAACTTTGACGCAAGCTTCACTGGCAGAGATTTGTTGAGAGTACGTTTGCAAGCTCGTAACATGACTCAGTTTGACGGAAGTGTTACAGGAACCAGCATGACTCGTCTGAGTGTTGACGGTAACAGTAATAATAACGTCGAGCTAGATGACTTGTTCTATCGCTTCCCAATTGGTAAGAATGCCAAAGTTATCTTAATTGCTAACAGTGGTGAGTTTAACGATACAGTTAACACTGTTCACCCCCTGTTTGACAGCGCTAGTACTGGCTCAATTTCCCGGTTTGGACGATTCAACCCGATTTACTTTACAGTAAACACTACCAGTAGTGCTGGGGCAGTAGTTAACTTAGACTTTGGGGCAATTGGTCTAGATGTTGGTTACTTAGCTCCCAGAGCTAACAACCCCTCTAACAAAAACGGATTGTTTGATGGTGAATTCGGTGCTTTGGCTCAGTTAGTCCTATTCCCCAAAGGCAACTTTAATATAGGCTTGACTTACGTGCGTTACTATGCGCCTGGGAACCGAGTAAACCTCACAAGTAGCACAGGAAGTGCTTTTGCTATCAGACCTTTTGGTAATGTTGCCACAGAATCAAATTCTTTTGGTGGACAAGTAAACTGGCGAATTACTCCCCAGTTTCTTCTTTCTGGCTGGGTTGGTTACCAAATGGCTGAGGCTAAAACTGGAAGTTTCCGGGGAGCCAATGCTGATGTAATCAATTATGCTGTGAGTCTTGGCTTCCCAGATTTGGGTGCTAAAGGCAACTTCTTAGGATTATTGGCTGGTGTACCACCTAAAGTTACCGAAAATGATTTAGATGGCTCTTTCAGAAATTTGGCTAATGTACCAAATCGGGAAGATAGAGATACTTCCTACCATTTGGAAGCATTCTATCGCATCAGATTGAGTAACAATATTTCGGTCACTCCTGGTGCGTTTGTGATTCTTAACCCAGAACACAACGATCGCAACGATACGATTTGGGTAGGAACTATACGGACTACTTTTACTTTCTAAGGATTGGGTAAAGTTGTAGGGTGCGTCAGACTATAAATCCGAACGACAGCATCAGGGTTTGAGCATCTGACGCACCCTACTAATTGGGCCAATTGGGTAAGTTCTATTAAAGTTGAGAATGGCTGCGGCGCGATCGCCAAAACAACATTCCAGCCACACTTAAAAGTGAGAATACACCCATCGAAGGATCGGGAACTTTATTGACAACTAATGAAAGGTTGTCAGCATAAGCGTCATTGACTCTTCCTCTGACATAATTCATGTCAAGTTGAACTCTGGCTTGACGAGTGCCCACTGGTAAAAAGCCATTGAGTGATTTGAGAAATAACCCTGTTTGATTATTTCGTTCCGTCGCAGTCGGTGCAGTTAGGCTGACATTGCCTAAAGATTGATTGGTATCGCTTAGGAATGACACATTGAGCGATGGACTGTCAGCGTCAGTAGTGTAACCACCTAACCAAGCACTTAGATCGAAAAAACCTTGACCTGCATCGATTACAGATGCTAAGTCGGTTAAATCAATGAGTTGTGAAGCACTGGAGGAAGCACGATCGCCTCCACCAAAAAACAAGCCTGTACCGCGATCGCTAGGCCCAGGCATCGTAGCATCTGGTAAGCCACTCACCTGCACTGTTTGTCCGAACGGGTTAACGAATTGAAATCCCGTTGCTCCGTAACAAAGAACACTGAAATTTCCAGTGGGAACCCAACCGGGAATCGCTGGAATCGCATTTCCGATCGCATTACCAACGTTATCACAGCCTCCTTGTTCGGCATTCCCATTCGCAATCAGGTTTTCACCCAGCACAGCGGCAGAGGCAGAAACTCCCATCGGATTCCAGAGAACTCCCAAAATCAAAGCCAACCACAATGTCTTAAACCAGTTGGGGTAATACATAGCACCAAATTTTAACTCAGCTTTACTGAACCACAATGCCAGATCGGTGATTAATAAACTGATGACTTTTATACCAACTTGGTTGGTATTTATTTTTTGACTATTTAAACACTGATTTCGACTTCAACGCAGATGTTTTCCTCGTCTTTGGGAATAACCTCTATTCTGCTGGTATGGATAATTCGCGATAAGTACTGGGTAATGTTTTCAATATTACCGATGATGTTCCAGTAAGTTTCGGCATCAGGACAGGTAATCGTCAGTGTTGGTATGTCGAGGTTTGTTATAAGTATCCATTGACACTGATTTAAGAAAGTCTGGGTGATGCGATCGCAACTAGCAAAAAACTGCTTGCTCACAGCTTCCTCCAGTTGTAACAGTAAGCTTCGGTCTAGAAATGATGGTGTAGAAGCTAGATCTTCGGGGGGAAGCTGATGCTTTTTCATAGCTAACTCGCTTAAAAGTAGTAAAAGTGACTAATTTTCGGGTATTTCGTAGCGATATTGTCGAAAAATGGCTTTTGCCTCAGTGCTGTTGAGAAATTGCAAAAATGCTTTAGCGGCATTGGAATTGCGGCTGTTTTTCAAAATGGCGATCGGGTAAATTACCGGAGTGTGGGATGGACCCGGAGCGATCGCCACCATCCGCACCTGATTAGATTGTTTAGCGTTGGTATTATAAAACTTCTCTCATTATATAAACAAATATAATCAGGCATAGTATCATATAACAATGAAGCTATCAGACTATGCTAAGCACTTAGGGATCTCATACCAAACAGCTTGGCGATGGTGGAAGTCTAACAAACTTC
>NZ_JBHFNQ010000034.1:0-17644 GCF_041929345.1 Floridaenema aerugineum BLCC-F46 | reverse complement strand
GGTTACGGTTCTCTTTGTTTGAGTCACACAGCGGCAAGGGGCGTTAAACAGCTTTTTCGTTTGTTAACTCGCTAGTTTTTAAAAACCGTACTTCTGTTTGGAGTGCGGTTTTTAAATTTGCAGATAAAGTTCTAAGATGAAGCACTAGTTTTGTGGGAGATTAAAAGGTGAGCCTTGTTTTAGAAGTTGAAGCACCTCCGTTCCGAGAAGATGCAACAGGAGCAATAAGAGTAGGAAATTCAAGAGTTCTGCTGGAATTAGTAATTCGAGCTTTTCAGGATGGTGCATCCCCTGAATCAATTGTCCAACGTTATTCAACTTTGCTATTATCTGATGTTTATACAACAATCGGCTACTATCTTAGACATCGAGAAGCAGTAGAAGCTTATCTTAAGCATAGAGAACAGCTAGCAGAGTCGATTCATCAGCGTTTGTTATGTATGAAGATTTGAAAACACTCAAAATTGCTACAATCCGATCGATCATTAACTGACACCACTCTTTGGCAAAGTATGAAAATTAAAGTAGTTTTAGAACCTAGTGATGAAGGTGGTTACACCGCTTATGTTCCTTCACTACCAGGCTGTATCAGCGAAGGTGAAAATATTGATGAAGCTTTAATGAATATCCAAGAAGCGATTGAACTTTACCTTGAACCTTTGGAAGAGGATACATATTTTGGGGAGAGCGCGATCGTCAGAGAACTAGTACTATGAGTAAAGTTCCTAACCTTCCTTACACGCAAATTATTGCTGCTCTACAAAGAGATGGGTGGGTAGTTGTTCGTCAGCGCGGTAGTCACATCAGATTAGAAAAAGAACTACCATCAGAAGTTTTAAAACTAACAGTTCCGGCTCATCGATCTGTTAAGCGATCTACTCTAGCTCGAATTCTAAAACAGGCTCGAATAGAGATCGATCGCTTCCTTGAACTAATGTAGAGGCGATCGCATTTTTTATTGATGAATTTATGGAAGTGCGATCGCTAAAATTGACTGTCAATATCTCTTGCTTGGTGTAAAACTCTAACAACTTCGATACCATCCGCAATTTTATTATAAAAAATAATGTATGGCTTAACAGGAAAACTCCTGAGTCCTGCCATCAAATCGTCTCGTTGCTTGCCCATATTGGGAAATTGAGACAGCATGGGAAATCGATCCAAAATTTGAGCAATTTGTCGATCTGCTAAGAGTTGATCTTGCTGTGTGAGATAAACCCAAATATCTTCTAAATCTTGTTCTGCTTGTCGTGACAAACGGTAGCGATTCACTGGGATTGCTCCTGCTGAAGTCGCTGCTGACCTCGCATTTTGATGTTTTCCAACAAATGGGGTAACGTGGAATCATCATACTCAGCGTAATCTCCATTCTGAAGTTGTTCCACGCCTAGTGCAATGTCATGCTGTAAAGCTTCCCGTTTCTTTTCAAGTTCTTCACTAGACAATGATGGATACTGAATTTTTTGTGCTAAAAGTTGTTGCTCTTCGTCGGTAAGAGAAAGGATAATTTGAGCAAGAGAGTCAATCAATTTTGTGTTGATTGAAGTAGTAGTTTGGCTCATGATACTAATTTTTAACTTGTTTTCTTATTGTAATCGCTTCCTTGAATTACTGTAGAGACGATCGCACCTTTTATTTGTGAAGTTAAGGAAGTGCGATCGCCTCCTTCGTAGGATTTGCTGAAAAAGTCTGTTGGTGAGGGTAGGGACACGGCATCAATAATATTTGCAACTACTGCGTTACCTTTTGAATGCCGTGTCCCTACAATTTACCTCGAAAAGGCAAGATTTTTGCGCCAAAAGATGTGATAATCTTGCATTTATTGTGGGCGAAAAATGTGTAAAAATCTTGAATATCTTACTTTACTACCTTTAAGGGTTTCAGGTTTTTTCTGCTGCTTACGACGCTCGGCAATACGTTTTGCTGTGGCGATAGCTGGCTCGTTAGCTACATAGCTACCTGATTTAATGGCATCGACTATCTTTTTAGCTTCGCTACCCACAACTGGTTGTGAAATATTGTTGAGGGGATACTGCATAATAATAAGATTTTTTTACTCATTTTTATTATAGTATCGCCTTTTTTATTGGTGAATTTATGGAAGTGCGATCGCTTCACAATTGCGCCTCATAGCCCTTCCATTTTAGTTGTAGGTTGAGTTTAACGTAGTAAAATCTAAAAATATCACTTTTTTAATTTACTGTGAGTTCACCCAACCTACATCATTTTAATTCTGCTTAATTCAGTTTTGTTCTGCCTGCGGATTTTCCTGCTTAAATTCTGAAACTGCTAATTTAGCTAATTCATCTAATACTTTGTCCCCCACTTTTCCAAGAAGACATTTTTGGATTGCATCTCTAGCAACATTAAGTAAATATTGCTCCGATACCTGGAAACCCGAAGATTTGGCTTGCTCCCATGCTACAGTTACAGCACTTTTACCTGTTTGGCGTGTACATTTATTAAGCAGTTCATGTTGATCTACATTTTTTGCAACTATTGGTGAAACAGTAGTTCTGTTATTAGGAACAGCAACCTGTTGAGGAATATCATCTCCTACTTTACTTCCTTGTCTAGCCATCTTTGCAATATCGTCCGAAATACTTCGACAACTAGATAAAAATATTGGCGCTGTCAAAATGGCAATCATAGCAAGAGTAACATTGAGCTTACTCATTTGTATTCCTCCGCAATCAAGTACAAAAATGTCTAAATTCTCAAGTGATTTTCACTCTCTCAAAGGCACGGTTAAATTAGTTTTGCTGCTTGGAGAAATATTTTTTTTGCAATAGGCCCAAAATCCTCTTCTATCTGAGCTGCATGCTTGATGATTTGATTATCGATAAAATTAAACTGACCATCCCCATTTTTATCGAAATAATCCATTAGCATTAATCCAAAATCCTCTAAATCAATTACCTCATTGTTGTTGTTATCCAAATAATCCTGTAGCATTAGTCCAAAATCTTCTGAGCTAATTACATCATTGTCGTTATAATCAACCAAATCGAATACATTTTCTACTGCCTGACTAGCTCCTGCTGACAGATCACTAAGATCCACAAAATTATCACCATTAACATCAGATAATTCTGTTAACCATTCAAAAATTCCCTCTAACCATTCCATACAGCCAATCTCCTCGTGTGATGTTAGAAAATCTGACCAGTGAACTCTGGTAATCCTACTTACCCTATTCTCAGAATTTCAAAACTCATCAGTATTTTTTAGTGGCGGAAAAAGACGGATATTGACGGGAGTTATGTTAAAAAGGTTTACAAGGGGCGGATAATAGCGGATAATGACGGATAAAATGGGTTTTAATGCAAAAGCTATGAATGTAATAGAGGTGTTGAAATATTTGGATGAACTGATGTTCGCTCAAACTGGTAAGCACCTTGATAGTCTGCAAATGGCAATTATTAAAGGCGTTCTCAAAGGTCAGAAATATGCTGATATTGCCAAGGAATATCAGTGTACGCGAGGTCATGCAAAAGATGAAGCTTATGCACTTTGGAAAATTCTTTCTGAAGCTTTGGGAGAAGATTTAAATAAGTCAAATTTTCGCGCTTCAGTTGAAAGATTAGCTTTTTATAATTCTCAACAAAATATAGGTAACTATGTTATTGGTGGTAATATTAATAATTGTTCTAAGCCTTCACAAGTTAACAAAAAATCAGAATTAGAAAATTTAGAATCAATTATTACAGAAACTCCTACAGATATTAATGGCACATCTAACAATATTGAAACAGGACGAAAATTAGCTAAATGGGAAACAATACCAAGGTTAGTAAAAGTTGGGTTAACAGCAGAGCAGATTGCCCAAGTTCTCGATTTGCCTTTGGAGGAAGTAGAAAAAAAGTTAAGATAAAAGTAAAATAAGCAATATGCCAGCTAGAGATATTTACCACGATGTTGTCAAGAAAGCTCTCATAAAAGATGATTGGATTATTACCCACGATCCTCTCAGTTTAAAATGGGGTAAAAAGGATATGTATGTTGATTTGGGAGCAAAGCAACTTTTAGCAGCAGAAAGAGCCGAACGTAAAATTGCTGTGGAAATTAAGAGCTTTACTGGTTTGTCGGAAATGAGTGATTTGGAGAAAGCGATCGGTCAATATGTTATCTATCATGACGTTCTTAGTCAAGTAGAACCTGACAGAGAGCTTTATTTAGCAGTATCGGAAGAAGTTGCTAGCGGATTGTTTGAAGAACCTATTGGCGAACTACTATTAAGAAATAATCGGGTTTGCTTAGTAGTTTTTAATCCCGATATGGAGGTTATTGTCAAATGGATACCCTAGAGCAAGATCGAGATAATATTGAAAAAATTATATCTGAATACGCAGAAATTCCTTATGCTCACGGAGAAATAGAAAGACATATTGTGTTCGATCGCGACCGCGATCGCTACTTATTAATGATAGTTGGATGGGAGGGAGTCCGCCAAGTTCACGGCTGTATCATACACATCGAAATTATTAACGGTAAAATCTGGATTCATCGAGATGGTACAGAAGATGGTATTGCTAGCGAATTGCTAAAAATAGGTATTCCAAAAGAGCGGATCGTTTTAGGTTTTAAATCACCCCAAGCTAGGAAGTATACAGGGTTTGAAGTAGCTTAAAATTTAGGTCGTAGAGGTCGAAATATGACTCAAGAACTGATAGATTTAAGAACCAGCATTTTAGAGGGGCGTTACAGCGATGCTTTGGCGATCGTAGATGAGTTAGAAGGCATGAGTAAACAAGCAATTTTGCGGACAATTCAATCTCATCTAGTCATTTTGTTAATTCATTTGATTAAAAACCAAATTGAACAACGCTTAACAGGTTCTTGGGCAAATTCAATTCGTAACTCAATCCGCGAAATTAAAAAGTTGAATATTAAAGATAATAAAACTTCTTACTATATTAATGAAGATGAATGGGAAAATTTGATTGAGGAAGAAGTGTTGGAAAATGCGATCGCAGATGCCAGCGAAGAAGTAATGAATGGACAATTTACCCGTTCTCAACTTTCGGAAATGTTAGATAAACCGCAACTGCTGGAAAGAGCGATCGAACTAATCACCCTCACCTACACCCATTCTGCCAAAGAACTACCAGCATTAATTGAGGAAATTTTAGTAGATTTACCAGGGGGCGAAGATTGGATTAACCGGAGAAATTAGTGTTTGCGGTTAGTTGCTGTACAAAAGTTTGGTGTTCAGGCGATCGCACTCCCGCTTGCAAAACCTCCAGCACACCCACCATATTACTCGCCAATAAATCATTAACCGCTAACCACAACCCCGGAAACACCTGAGAGCGAATGATTCCATCTCGATCTGGCATTAATCTTACATAATCACCTTCCATCAGTTGAAACCATTCCAACTCATTTTCGTAAGATTGCCAAATTACGTACTCTCTCACACCATTTCTGCGATAAGCTTGCTTTTTACTCCCCGTGTCGATCGCAACACTACTTGCGGCAATTTCCACAATTAACTCAGGCGCACCTTCAATATATCCATCCTCGCTTAACCGAATTTGCCCACCTGCTGCGGGTTGAATAAACAAAACTGCATCAGGTTGGGGTTCGTTATCTAAATCTAACCGCACAGTTGGTTCGGTGCTAGAGTCAACGCCTGGGGTGAGTGCTTGGTAAACTCCTAACCAGGTAACTACTCGACTATGCGGTTTACCGTGTTGCTCATGCCTTAATGCCGATGCCACGTAGACGACTCCTTCAATCAATTCGGCTTTTTTGATGTGAGTTGCGGCATTGTAGCGGCGCTCGAACTCGTAGCGGGTTAAGCGATCGCCACTTTCCAACGGAGGAGTCTGATTTCGATGCGATTCTGTACCGAGTCTAGTCATTAAATTTTCGATCGACCACACAGATCTAGCTTCATTTTAAACAGTGTTAGGACTTACGCACAGGCGATCCCCCAACCCCCGAACTTCGGGGGCTCTCTTAAATTCCCCCCTTACCAAGGGGGGCTAGGGGGGATCTAGGTTTGAGCAAGAGAGTGCGTAAATCTGAAATAGTATTGTTAGCACTCTGACGCTGAGAGTGCTAAATTGACTAATGGAAGTGAGAATGAATTAAATATGGCAAAAATTGTAGCATTCGATGAACAGTCAAGACGGGCATTAGAACGGGGTGTGAACGCCCTGGCAGATGCCGTGAAGATTACCTTGGGGCCAAAAGGTCGTAACGTTGTATTAGAGAAGAAGTTTGGCGCACCCGATATCGTTAACGACGGGATTACCATTGCTAAGGAAATTGAATTAGAAGATCCCTTAGAAAATACAGGTGCTCAACTGATTCGGGAAGTTGCCTCCAAAACCAAAGATACTGCTGGAGATGGTACCACAACCGCGACTGTGTTGGCACAGGCGATGATTCGCGAAGGCTTGAAAAATGTTGCTGCTGGGGCAAATCCAGTGGCGATTCGTCGGGGAATTGACAAAACTGTTGCTAAATTAGTTGACGAAATTGCTGCTGTTGCTAAACCTGTAGAAGGAACTGCGATCGCACAAGTTGCCACAGTTTCCGCAGGTAACGACACCGAAGTAGGCGAAATGATTGCTTCAGCGATGGAAAAAGTCACCAAAGATGGGGTGATTACCGTTGAAGAATCCAAATCCTTAACTACAGAATTAGAAGTAGTGGAAGGGATGCAACTCGATCGCGGTTATATGTCTCCCTACTTCGTCACCAATGGCGAAAGAATGACGGTGGAATATGACGATGTTCGTATCTTAATCACCGATAAAAAAATTAATTCCATTCAGGAATTAGTGCCAGTTTTGGAAAAAATTGCTCGCTTAGGTAAGCCATTGTTGGTAATAGCTGAAGATGTCGAAGGTGAAGCTTTAGCAACTTTAGTGGTGAACAAAGCTAGAGGCGTTTTGAGTGCAGTAGCAATTAAAGCACCGGGATTTGGCGATCGGCGCAAAGCAATGTTACAAGATATCGCCGTTCTCACTGGCGGACAAATGATTTCCGAAGAAGTCGGATTAAGCTTAGATACTGTTACTTTGGAAATGCTGGGAACTGCCCGGAAAATTACTTGTGATAAAGACAGTACCACCATTGTTGCTGGTACAGAAACCAAAGACGATGTACAAAAACGCATCGGGCAAATTAGAAAACAACTAACAGAAACCGACTCCGACTATGACAAAGAAAAACTGCAAGAACGCATCGCTAAATTAGCAGGTGGTGTAGCAGTAATTAAAGTCGGTGCTCCTACCGAAACTGAATTGAAAAACCGCAAATTACGGATTGAAGATGCTTTGAATGCTACCAAAGCGGCGGTAGATGAAGGCATTGTTCCCGGAGGCGGAACCACATTAATTCATTTGGCTAAAAAAGTCAATGAATTTAAAAACGGTTTAGATGCCGAAGAAAAAATTGGTGCAGAAATCATTGCTAAAGCATTAGAAGCACCTTTGCGTCAAATTGCCGATAATGCTGGCGTTGAAGGTTCAGTAATTGTTGAAAAAGTGCGCGATACTGAATTTAATGTTGGTTACAATGCACTGGATGACAAATTTGAAGACATGATTGCTGCGGGAATCATCGATCCAGCAAAAGTTGTTCGTTCTTCTGTGCAAAATGCCGCTTCTATTGCGGGCATGGTGTTAACAACTGAAGCTTTAGTTGTAGAAAAACCTGAGAAAAAACCTGCTGGTGGTGCGCCTGACATGGGCGGCATGGGCGGCATGGGCGGCATGGGTGGCATGGGCGGCATGGGCGGCATGGGCATGATGTAATGTCACCAATGTTTGAGTAAAATCGCTACTCAGATCCCCGACTTCTTCAAGAAGTCGGGGATCTGGTCTTTATTAAAATTGTGTAATATTACGCTCAGGTACTATTTATTTGATCTGAATCGATATGGTAGAAAGAAATTTTGCATCGGCAACACTGAGTATAAATCCTGATATAGAAGAAGAGGAAGAAGAAGAAGATTACTTTGATTACAATTATGATGAACCAGGTAGTCTTCCCGGAACGATCGATCTTCCCTCAGACGCTCCACCACCAGATATAGTGTTAATAGATTACAACGAAGCTTCAGCTACTAGGTTAAAAATTAACACACCGGAAGAATGTGCTCCTTATTTAGATACTCATTCTGTTTCTTGGGTGGATGTATTAGGGTTAGGCAATGAAGAAACTTGGATAAAACTAAGTAAAGTTTTTAATTTGCACGCCTTAGTTTTGGAAGATGTAGTTAATGTTCCCGAACGTCCCAAAGTTGATGATTTTGACTCGCAAATAGTGATCATTGCTTGGATGGTAATGCTCAAGGATAACAGTCATGGTTTTTATATTGAGCAAGTAAGTTTTGTTTTAGGAGAAGATTACTTGCTTACAGTACAGGAAGAACCAGAACGAGATTGTTTTGCTAAAGTGCGCGATCGCATTCGTTACAACAAAGGCATCATTCGCCAAAGAAAAGCCGATTATTTAGCTTATGCACTTTTAGATGCAATTATTGATGGTTATTTCCCCGTTTTAGAAGCTTACGGCGAACGCATTGAAGAATTAGAAGATGAAGTAGTAAGCAATCCATCTCGACAAACTTTACAAGAAATCTACAAAATTAGGCGAGAATTATTAGCACTGCGTCGGGCAATTTGGCCCCAAAGAGATGCACTTAACACCTTAATTCGAGATGGTAGCAATCTGATTAGTCCAGAAGTAAGAATTTACCTGCGAGACTGTTACGATCACGCAGTCCAAGTCATCGATATTGTCGAAACATATCGAGAATTAAGCTCAGGAATGATGGATGTTTATCTCTCCTCAATTAGCAACAAAATGAATGAAATCATGAAATTACTCACCGTGATTTCTACAATCTTTATTCCCCTAACTTTTATTGCTGGAGTTTACGGGATGAACTTTGAAAATATGCCAGAGTTGAAATCGAATGTGGGTTATCCTGCTGTTTGGGCAGTGATGATTGGCGTTGCTGGTGGGTTAGTTTACTTCTTCTGGAAAAAGGGTTGGTTCGAGAACTTTTCAACTATTAAGGATGATTCAGAAACAGAATTTAACAATTCAGTTCCTATACCTAAAATGCAACAAGTTGTTCGGAACAGGTAAGCAAAACCCGATTCCCCAGTAAACTAGATATAGGAGAGAGTAGGGGTAGGCGGTTGCGGAATAGCGAAAGCTAGTCTGAGGAAAGTCCGGGCTCCCGAAAGACCGAACTTGCTGGGTAACGCCCAGTGCGAGCGATCGTGAGGATAGTGCCACAGAAAGATACCGCCTTCTTGAAGTTATGAGTTATGAGTTTTGAGTTATGAGTTAATTCAAAACTTAAAACTCATAACTCATAACTTTAAGAGGGTAAGGGTGCAAAGGTGCGGTAAGAGCGCACCAGCAACGTCGAGAGGCGTTGGCTCGGTAAACCCCGGTTGGGAGCAAGGTGGAGGAACTATGGTTGGTCTTTTACCAGTTCCGTTTTTAGGTACCGCTTGAGGCATTTGGTAACAGGTGTCCCAGATAGATAACTGCCCTCTTAGCTTGTATAGTTAAGAGAACAGAACCCGGCTTATGACTTGCTCTCTCCATTTTTTTTTGGAAAGGAAACATAAACAGTAATAATGAATCTCAGCTATCCCCGTCGCCAAAGTCAATTAAAAAGCTTGGTGCAAAAACTGGGAATACCTGAAACTGCACCAGTTAAATGGCAGTTATTGGACTTGGCGCTGACTCATCCGACTTTCTCAGCGGAAGCTAATTATGAGCAATTAGAGTTTGTGGGTGATGCGGTGGTGCGGTTAGCAGCAGCAGAGTTTTTGTGGGAGAATTACCCGCAATCTTCTGTAGGCGATTTTTCTGGTATTCGTGCGGAACTGGTGAGCGATCGCATCTTAGCAAAAATCGCTGACACTTACGGATTAGAACGGCATTTACTATTAGATAAAAGTGCCGCTGGCGATGTCGCCGGAAGGGAAACTAGATTAGCAGATGCTCTAGAAGCGGTGATGGGTGCTCTTTATCTAAGTACACAAAATTTGCAATTAGTTCGTCCTTGGATCGACAGTCATTTCAAAGAGTTAGCCGCAGAAATTATTTCCGATCCGGCTCGTCATAATTATAAAGCTGCATTGCAAGAACTTACCCAAAGTGTCTACAAAGTTTTGCCTATATATGAAGTTAGGGAAATGCAACGAATCAAGGGTAATTCGCAAACATTTAAAGCAGTGGTGAAAGTGAATAACAAAGCTTATGGAAGAGGTGAAGGACATTCCAAAAAAGCGGCGGAACAAGCTGCTGCTAAAGAAGCTTTTGAGCAATTAAAGGAAGCAAATGACTATTAACATTGCGATTTTAGGTGCGGGACGTTGGGGCGTACATTTGGTGCGAAATTTTTTGGCACTTCCTGAAGTCCGTTTACTGGCTGTAGTCGATCCGAATTTGGATAGATTGGAGGAATTGCGATCGCGCCATCAACTAGATGATACGGTAGTGTTAGCAACCCAATGGTCAGAAGTGCGACAATTACCCCAATTAAATGCAGTGGTAATTGCAACTCCTGCCGTTACCCATTATGAATTAATCGCAGACGCTCTCAATTTAGGCTATCACGTTTTAGCCGAAAAACCTTTAACGATTAATCCTCAAGAATCTGTAGAACTCTGCCGTTTAGCAGAACAAAAACAACGTCAACTTGTAGTCGATCAAACTTACCTGTTTCATCCCGCAGTAGCCGAAGGTAAAAAAGTGATGGAACAAGGAATTTTAGGAGACTTGCGCTATGGTTATGCTACCCGAACTAATTTAGGCCCTGTGCGTCAAGATGTCGATGCCATGTGGGATTTAGCCATTCATGATATTGCAATTTTAAACAATTGGTTATCAGAAACTCCCTCTCAAGTGCAAGCTACTGGTAAACTTTGGTTGCAACCAACAGAGGCAACAGAAAATCCACTTTATGACTTAGTTTGGCTAACTGTTACTTATCCTAGTGGTTTCCAAGCATTTATCCATGTTAGTTGGCTGAATACTGATAAACAGCGGCGTTTAGGTGTAGTTGGTAGTCAAGGTACGCTAATTTTTGACGAGTTATCTACAACAGCACCTTTGTCAATTCAAAAGGGAAATTTTGCCGTAGTTGGCAACAAATTTCATCCAGAAAATCTCAGTTTTGAAGTTGTTGATGTGCCTAAAGTTGAACCTTTAAAACAAGTTTGTGAACATTTTATCACTTGCGTTCAACAAAATCAGCCTTCTTCGATTTCCTCTGGTTGGATGGGAACAAAATTAGTAGAAATTCTCTATGCTTTAACTAAATCATTACAGCAAGGAGGACAACCGATTAAATTATCATAACTCTGTTGGTTGTGACGACTTTAGTCGTTTTACTCAGATCTGGAATACTGCTGGGTTAACGATTTTCCCCTTTGTAGGGGCGAAGCATTCCGGTACATATATTTGGCGATAACCAACAAATTATTGCCGGAATGCTTCGCCCCTACTCTATGACCGTGAACAGTATACGAACCTTGTGATTTACCTTTCGCTTACGGAGGGAACTTCTGCTTTATTATCTGTTGAGGATTCAGTTCCAGTGGTAAAAAAGCCAGAACTAACTATTGGCATAGAAATTTCTAGTGTGGTACCCAAATCTACACCGGGACTGTGCAAATTAATTGTACCTTCCATTAGTGCCATAATTTTGCGGGAAATTGCTAAACCTAACCCAGTTCCGCCATACTTGCGAGTTCTAGTTCCATCAGCCATGACAAAGGGACGGAATAGCTTTTTCTGTTCTTCAACTGGTATACCAATTCCTGTGTCTTTGACTTTTACTAATACCCAATAATTGTTGTTGTTGGTTTGTTTACTAGGAATTGATTCTAAGGTAGTTGTGATAGTAATGCTACCTTTTTCGGTAAATTTAACAGCGTTACCGATTACATTGAGGAAAACTTGTTTTAATTTTGCTGGATCGGCTTGGACTATAATTGGTTGTTCTGGTACAGTGAATAATAGTTGTAAGCCTTTTTGATTAATATGAACCATTTGTAGATCAATTACTTCTTTGAGGATCGATCGCACATCCACAGGTCGCATGACTACAGAAAGTGTACCAGATTCAATCTTCGATAAGTCCAGAATGTCGTTGATAATATGTAATAGGTGAATCGCTGCATCATCAGCTTTTTGTAGTAAGTCTAATTCTTCTTCGCGATCGTCACAACAACCATCTCGCACCAAGCGAATACAACCAATAATGGCATTTAAAGGTGTTCTTAATTCATGGGAAGTATTAGCGAGAAATTCGGTTTTTAATTTGTTCGCTGTTTGCGCTTCTTTCCAAGCATTTTCTAATTCTTCCGCCCAAATTGTTAATCTCCCAACCATGCTGTCAAGAGATTCACTTAATTGATTTAATTCACTAATTTTAAATGTCGGGGTAATTTTCACTGTTGAGCGATCTTTGCCAACATTTAAAGCGTAATCACCTAATTGTTCTAAAGGGCGTGCTAAGTCACGAGACAAATATAAAGTTGCTAATAAAATAGCAGCGATTAAGCCTAAAGTCAGCATTAATAACACTTGCTTAATTTCTTCCAGGCGATACAAAGCACTATCGATATTAGCAACTGCTAAGATTACCCATTTCCTATTTTTTTCTTTACTTAAAGGACTAGGAATAGCTGAATAACCAACTACTGATTCTACTCCCTCATCTTGAAAGTCCGATAAGTGAAGAAAATATTGTTGTCCGTTAATCGCATTTCTGAGGATTGCTTCTAACCTAGAGGCATCTCTCTGTTGAGAAATATTTTTTCCTTGTCGCTCTTTTTGCGGATGTTCTAAAATTGTACCATCTTGGTCAATTACTACTGTATTGCCGTAAAGAGAGCCGGAGAGATCGCGTTGTTGTTGGTTGATTATAGATTGTACAGTTAGTACATTTTGGAGTTGACCAGCACTATTATAAACAGGTGCGCTTAAAATCAGTTTTAACTGATTTGTATTACTGGGAGTGTTGACATTATTTATGGCTTTTTTGCTAACCTGAGTCGTCACATAAACATTTGACAAATCTGGCAGTAATTCAGTTTGGTTTTTTGTCCATAAATTAGGAGGTAGAGAAATAATTGGACGATCGCCACAAGTACCAGCGATAACTTGACCAGTCTGAAAATTACTTAATTGTATACACTGTATTCTAGTTGGTAACTGAGTGGCTAATTCAGAAATAAATTTTTGATTGCTTTGAATGGATGAATTAGACTTGAGAACAGCCGATTGACTTGCTGCCATTAAATTAGACTTCAAAGCAGCAATTAATTCTTCTATTCTTTCCCCCTTTCTCACAGCACTCTCTATTAAGTTTTGGCGGGCAGTTTCTAACAAAGCAGAACGAGCTTTTTTGTATGTTACATACTCCCCTACTAATAATATTGGTACACTTAAGAGTAGGATACGGGATAGTAAAATGCGGCGAAAAGAAGATTGACCTAGCTTACCCATTGCGAGTCTCTAAAAAATTATAGTTAAAGGGAAGTAGTAACTTAGTAGCAGACAACCAGACAAGTACTAAGGGTTATGTCGCCACGGAGGAAGAAGAATACAATGCCTGAAACTAGATAACTGGTATACGCTAATGATAGTTCACTGCGTAGCGATCGATAACGACCATTATAAGAAACTTGTCTGCTATTCTTCTGGCGAAAACGAGTGAGACATCCCAAAGATAAATTGCAAAAGTGAGAGGTTTTAAGTTTTGGTGACAAATCGCCCTGATACCATTGTAGTTCTAGCCATGAGTGCTGACGGCAAAATTGCTGACTCTCAAGCATCTCCCGCGAGATTTGGTTCTGCGGTTGATAAAGCGCACTTAGAAAAACAGATTGCTTTAGTCGATGGAGTTTTGTTTGGTGCTGGTACACTACGAACATACGGTACAACCTTAATGGTTACTGATCCTGAGTTACTTAAACAACGAGAACTGCAAGGTAAAAGAAGTCAACCCATTCATATTGTGTGTTCGGGTTCGGGAAAAATAGATCCCCAGTTGCGCTTCTTTAAACAGCAAGTTCCCCGTTGGCTATTCACTACTATTAAGGGTTCCCAATCTTGGCAGCAAAAAATAGAGTTTCACAAAGTCTTTGCAATTGAAATGGTAGAGGGGGGGATTAACTGGGTAGCTGCTGGGGAAAAACTCACGGAAATGGGTTTGCAAAAGGTGGCGGTTTTGGGTGGTGGTCAACTGGTGGCTTCCCTGTTAGCAGCAGATTTAGTGGATGAATTTTGGCTGACGGTGTGTCCGCTAATCTTAGGGGGAGAAAATGCACCAACACCAGTAGCAGGAACGGGTTTTTTGGCTAATTTGGCTCCTAAGTTGCAACTTTTAGCTGTGGAAAGGGTAGAGCAAGAGGTCTTCTTGCATTATCGGCTGCAACGTTAGCAAAATTGGATTAATTTAAAGAAAGTTTGAACTTTCGCTCCCCATTGGGCCAGATGGTAGAACAAATTAAGCCTCGCTATTCGGTTTCTTGGATTAATAACATTGCCCAAATCCCCCAATCTGAATGGGATGCTTTGGCAATGCCTTTAAAAACTCCCTTTTTGGAGTGGGAGTGGCTGCACAATATGGAAAGTTCGGGTAGTGCTAAGGGACAAACTGGATGGCTACCTAACCATTTAACGGTGTGGCGAGATAGACAATTAATTGCAGCTGCCCCACTTTATGTTAAAAGTCATAGTTATGGTGAGTTTGTCTTCGATCATCAATGGGCAGATTTGGCAAACCGTTTGGGGATTCAGTATTATCCGAAATTGTTGGGGATGACTCCGTTTACTCCGGCTGAGGGGTATCGGTTTTTAATTGCGCCAGGGGAAGATGAGGATGAGTTAACCCAGATGATGGTAAATGCGATCGATCATTTTTGCGATCGTAATCAAATTTCCGGTTGTAATTTCCTCTATGTCGATCCAGAATGGCGATCGGTTATGGAACGTCATGGTTTCATTAGTTGGTTACACCACAGTTACATCTGGAAAAACGAAGGCTTTAAAACTTTCGATGATTATTTAGGGGTGTTTAATGCCAATCAACGCCGCAATATTAAACGAGAACGCAAAGCTGTAGAGAAAGAAGGTTTACAAATTCGCACTTTAACAGGTGAGGAAATTTCTAAGCCTTTATTGGCACAAATGTACAATTTCTACAGTCATCATTGTGACAAGTTTGGCTGGTGGGGAAGTAAATATTTAACGAAAAAGTTTTTTGAGCAACTTTATTCTAGTTATCGCGATCGCGTTCTCTTGGTTGCTGCTTATAACGAACAAAATACTCATCAACCAATGGCAATGTCTTTTTGTATTTACAAGGGCGATCGACTTTACGGGCGTTATTGGGGTTGCTTTCAAGAAATCGATTGTTTACACTTTGATGCTTGCTACTATACCCCAATTGAATGGGGAATTGCTCATGGTGTACAAGTGTTCGATCCGGGTGCAGGTGGACAACATAAAAAACGACGTGGTTTTCCCGCAACTCCTAACCACAGTTTGCACCGCTTTTATCACCCCCGCTTAAGCAAAATTCTCAAGTCTTACATTAGCGAAGTTAACGAAATTGAAAAGCAACAAATCGAGGCAATTAATCTCGATATTCCCTTTAGTCAACGACAACCTGAGTTAAAGATGGAGTTGGAAAACGAGTAGTATTTTTTGGGTTGACCAGAAGATTTTTTAGGGAACCGCAAAGGACGCAAAGAACGCAAAGAAGAATCAAAAGAAACGGTAGTTTTAGTCGAAATTACTGGTAAATTTGATATGATGAGTAAGATTGTGTTTTGCGATCGTTTTCAGATTCGGAGTTGATTAAATTTTTGCAATTATGCCATCTAGTTCGCCCAAAATGACTTTAACTAAAGAAGACATTGCCTTAATTGACGATCGACTTTCCCAACGGGATATTAAGCTCGATCCCGCTGGATATTTCATTATCTATTTAGATAGAGAAGCCGGACTAATCTGCGCCAAACATTACACTAATGTAATTGATGAACGTGGTTTAGCTGTCGATCCAGAAACCGGAAAAGTAATTCCCGCTAAAGGAAAGGTAGAACGAACTCACACAACTTTATATACTGGCAGAACTGCTAAGGAACTTTGTGTGAAAATTTTGGAAGAAACTCAGCCCTGTCCTGTCACTTATTTAGATCATGCTGGCTATTTGGGACGAGAGTTTGTCCGGGCTGAGTTGGCTTTAATTACTGGTCAAGAGTATATTCAGGATTAAGAACCCATTGATTGATACCAATAGTAGGTTGCCATTGGAATTACGGTGGCAGCAATTAATAAGCCAATTACCCAAATAGTTGAACCGCCAGTATCAGTTTCTTCGGCTTTTTTAAAGGTACTTTCGACTTGTAAAGTGTCAGCAACTACGGGCGCACCCGGATCGGGTTTACCAGATAATACTGTGGAAATGCGATCGCTTGCATCCACAAAAGCTTGATTGTATTTGTCACCTTGTCGCAATGGCACCAATACCGTTTCGTCAGCAACACTTTGGGCAATCTCATCGGACATCAGAGATTTTACTTTTTCCCCTGTGCGAATTCCTGTGGTGTTAGTTACAGTATCGATCGCTAACAAAGTTTGATTAGCTTGAGTTTCCGGTGTGGGAAACCATCTTTCAAATAGTTTATCGGTAAAACTTTGGGCGGTTTCGTCATAATCTAAGCGGTGAATGGTGACAAACCTTACCTCGTTTCCGGTTTCCTTCGCCAACTTTTCTAAAGTGTTGTTAATCTGCCCTTCACTAATCCGGCTGAGTACTTCTGCTTGGTCAATAATCCAAGTTTTTTCTCCCGCTACTAAACTGGGCAGATCGTAAGCACCTGTGGCGTTAGCAGGTGTAACAAAACTCAGCATTGTCAGCAACACTAACGCTAAGGACAAAAACAGACGTTGGAGATATTTTCTCCCAGAATAAATGTGATATAAGAACTGTTGCATGGGATAAAACCTTAAAAAACTTCCCCCAAAAATACTTTATATCTTTTCGGGCCAACGGCAGAGGCGTTAACTATTAACGCAAGTTGCTAGTTATTTACATAAAGGTACGTAGTTGGGCTAAAGCCCTCTTATGCCAGGTTTCAGAAGAGGGCTAAAGCCCAACTACGTACGAAGAATAAGACTATTCTTATAACTATGTAAAGGTTTTTCAGTCCCCAAGTGATAGCCGTCCCTTGGGGGTTATAGCTTTACTGATCCGACAAGCGGTGTAGAGGCAGACGGCAAACTCTTCTCGCTCCTTGAGTGGTGGGTTGACGGGTTTTGCCTTGGCTTTTTAGTAATTAAATTTCATCCGTAGTGAGAAGCGTAAAGACACACACCAAACAGAGCGCGATCGCGCTTGTTAACAAACCCTCAGAGAACAGTAACGATATTTGTTCAGGGGTTAAGATTTCAGCCCTACCATAGCGATTTACCTTCATGTAGAGTATTGTACGCGTTGACACTCCTCGCCCTATAAGTGCGAGGATTCTTGGTTCACAGACTCGCCATAACAAGCGCAGGATTGCTCCAACTCTCGCTAGAGGGCAAATCTCCCCAAGCTTTAGATCCGGTATGCCCTACCGTACTTAATGCTAAT
>NZ_JBHFNQ010000033.1:0-3508 GCF_041929345.1 Floridaenema aerugineum BLCC-F46 | reverse complement strand
TTGGACTTTGGACAAAGAAGAAAAGCATTTCGCGATAAATGAACGCGAAATAATTTATTATTTAAAAAGCTTTAATGTCAAAACGTGAGGTTAGAAATTTAGGAACTAATCAATCAAGCTTATCGGGAATAATTTCACTTTCACCGTCATAATACAAGTCAATTAAACTGTTAGTTAAAGAATTAATAGTCCGTTCAAGTTCATCAATTTGATTACGTCTAACCACTTGGATTACTGCGGTGATATGTTCCTCGCTACCAGCCCGTCCTAAATGTTTATATTTACTCTTCTTTTGGGGATCTTTTGCTTGCTCAAAAATTGGTTCGGTCGCTTGTAATTTATAATACCAATAAATTTTCTGTTGTCTGACCTGATAACGAGCTACATAGCAACCCTTGGGAGCCACTTCACCTTCATCATAAATTTGTTGAATTTTAACTTTTAAAGCCGCGATAGTAGCAGTTAAACGCTCTGCTCTTTTAGCGCTTGTTGGGAGCCAGCTTCTGCTTAGAGTGTTTCATAACTAGAGAGAAAAGAAATGTATAATTAAATGGTAAAATACTTCGCGACTATTGTTAACAAAAACTCTCTTTTACCATTTTTTGATGCCTACCATATCCTGTGAAGACCAACTCGCTCAATTTCAGCAATTTCGCCAAGATGTTTACGCTAACTTCCCGCTTAATCGTGACAGTGTGATGGATTTATTGGATGCTATGACGGGAAATATCACGGCTCAAACTCCAGTATAATTATGCGAGCATCCTTCGTTCCGTCGAGGTTATAGTGCTTTATATAAAGCGATTAGACAATTTTTTGTACCGAGTAGCCCCAACACAGCAGTTGCCGAAAGAAAACAACTTCAAAAATCTCTACTTAAAACGCTTTCTCCAATAATTAAAGCACCAACTAAGCGAAATTTTCATTTATTTGGTTTGGACACAACCCCTATCCCACGACCGTTTTCCCCTACATTACCTGACCGGACATACATCCATCAACCAAACACTATTAAAGGTAATAAACCGATTAATATCGGGCATCAGTACTCTTTATTATCATTTCTACCAGAGTCAGAAGGAATTCAAAATATCCCTTGGTCAATTCCTTTAAGCACCCAACGAGTCAGATCTAATACTAACAGTATAGCGGTGGGAGTAGACCAGGTAGATACAACACTCCATGATTGTCCCGCCTTTGAAAAAGAACAATTATCTGTGCTGGTAGCTGATAGCTATTATTCCCAACGTCAATTTCTGGATGCACTATCATCTCAATCAAATTTAGTACTAATTACGAGAGTACGTAGCAATCGAGTTTTTTACCGTCAACCATCCATCAATGAAGAAACTAATTCCGGTCGGGGGCACCGCCGTTGGTATGGTGAACGGTTTGATTTAAAAGATGAAATTACTTGGCATCAACCTGATGAAACAGTACAAACAAATTTCACTACTCGTCGTAGGCGTAGTCTGCAATTAAACATCTCTGCTTGGCATCAAATGTTGATGCGGGGAACCAAAGATTATCCGATGCACAAACATCCTTTTACTTTATTACAGGTGCAAGTTACTGATGAATTTGGACAGCAATTATGGCATCCGATGTGGTTAATTATGCTTGGTCAACGGCGAAATGAATTAACTATTATGGACTGCTATCTCTCGTACCGACAACGATTCGATATGGAACATACTTTACGTTTCAGTAAACAACGTTTGTTGATGAATTCTTTTCAAACCCCAGTTGTAGAGCATGAAGAAAACTGGGTACAATTGACGCAGCTGGCTTATATCCAATTATGGGCGGCTAGAAATTTGGTGGAAGTCCTACCTCGCCCTTGGGAAAAATCTTATCACAAAAAAACTCATCATTCTGTAACGCCTAGTTTAGTGCAAAGAGATTTCTACCGAATTATTCGCACCATTGGTACTCCGGCTGTTTCTCCCAAACCCCGTGGTTTTTCGATTGGGCGGTTACAAGGTGATTCCAAAGAGAAAAGAAAACGACATCCTGTGGTCAAAAAGACTAAAAAGATGAAAAAGAACCCTTATACAACACAGACTGCTGCTTAAATCAGCCCAATTCTTTATTATTAATGATAATCACTTCGCGTAGTAACGTCGCGAAACAACTTTTCTTTTGTCCAAAGTCCAATTCTAAAACTTGCCATGTTAACTCACAAAGTTCTCGATCGTAAGGCAAAAAGCTTTTTTTCTGTTCTGTTGGTTCTTCTGCCAAATCGCGCTCGCCTAATTCCCCATTTTCGGAATTAATCTCAATACTCCAATAAACGCAAACTTCACCTTTTTCTCCTTTAAATCTGGCACACCTTCCGGCTCTTTGCAATAGTGAATTCATCGGACATAACTCTGTGTGCATGATTTCACAAGTGATATTAAGTCCGGCTTCTATTACCTGAGTAGCTATTAAAATATGACAATAACTATCAGCTTGCCATTGCTCAGAGAACACAGCTTTAATATCAGCTTCTTTTTGGGCGCGATGTTCTGGCAGAAAGCGAGAATGAAGTAAGGTAATTTTTAAGTTACCTTCAAAATTCAGTGTATCTAAATCTCGAAATAAACCTTGTGCTTGCGATACAGTGTTACAAATAACAATAACTCGCTGACGCTGATTTTGTTGGATGTCATCGAGGATAACGTCTGCTGTTAAAGGAGTGGCTATGACTCTAAAAGTGCGGTGACGGTTGCCTTCAATCGCAGCTAAATCTGTTTGGCTAACTTCAATAATTTCCACGAACTATTACCTCTTTAATTTGCTGAGATAGTTCATCAGTTAAGGTGGCAGTCATTAATAAGAATGGTGTAATTCCTTTGACTTGTTGTAAGACTTTCAAGACAGTGGTAAATGAGCGTTCTGGATCTAGTAAGTGCAATTCGTCAAAGACTAGATAAGAGGCAAAGATTGCTCCAGCATTGACGTTAGCAGAACCGCGACCTACAGAATAAGGAATGTTGAGAAAACTGCTTAACATTTGGTCGATCGTACAGAAGATTATATCGCCTTCAAAACGTGGGTCTTCTGGGTTTTCTCCGGTTTGCAATGTGACTATTAAAGGTCGAGGTAAAGGATAGTGTTTTGACCAATTTTGAACGAGAATTTCTGTTCTTTGACGCAAGCTGTTGGCGAGGGTGCGTAAAGGGACGACGTAGATTAGTTTGTTGGGGAAGTTCAGTTGTAGGGGTTTGGCGAAGAGGAAGGGTGCGATCGCTGTTTCTGTCTTTCCCGAACCTGTAGGAGCACGAAGTAAGATGTCTTGACGGTTGAGGAGTTTCTCAATTGTTTGGAGTTGGAATTGACGGGGAGGGAAGTTGGTGAGTGTGTGGAAAAACTGGTTAATTTCACCTGACGGGGTGACAACTATGGCTAAAAGGTAGACCGGATAAGCATCTCGGCTCTTCGACCTCGCTGATAATAAGGTCGTTTATGTGGACTTAATGACATTAATTGAGCAGTTTGTTCATTCAATAAAGTCAAAGATTCC
>NZ_JBHFNQ010000032.1:0-13107 GCF_041929345.1 Floridaenema aerugineum BLCC-F46 | reverse complement strand
TCTTTTGTTGTTTGTTGCCCCGCGAACCCCCGTGTAGTTTGTTGCGCTTGCCCCAAACCCGGGCCCCCACCCCCAACAACGTACCTAGTTCCCAAACTAACCCATCATTCGCAACAGACCTTGCTGACCAACTAAAATTTCTCGTAGTAAGCTACAAATTCCCACCCAAATAATCGGGCTAATATCCACACCTCCCAAAGGTGGCACAATCTTTCTGGTCACCACTAAAAAAGGTTCTGTGGGCCAAGCGGCTATATTCCAAGGAAAACTGTTCAGGTTGATTTGCGGATACCAAGTCAGCACGATTCTGATAATAAACAGGAAAATCATTACTGCCAACAGCAGACCCAGCCCTAAGCTAACGATGTCAATACCAGTCATAAGTCTTTAAGTAAATTGTCAAAGTGGATACTTTTTATCAGAGTACGACAGTAGGATGGTGCGTTACTAACGCACCCTACGACTACGAATATTTTAAGATTTGTTAAGATTTTTATCTAGTCCTTTAATTTTAAGCTCTAGTCAGGATATCCTATCGATTTGTCATCATCCTTGACAGTAGGACTTTTCAAGGTTGTAGCAGCTAGGTAAAATTAAAAGACGGTATCGTTTTGTAAAAATAGAGGCGCAGATATGACTCCTTCTTTAGCTAACTTTTTGTGGAGCCTGGTTGCAGGTTTTGTGATTGTGGTTGTTCCTGTAACTGTTGGATTAATCTTTATCAGTCAGAAAGATCGGATTCAGCGCTCTTAATAAAGCTGATTTACCAGAAACCAGATAATATTTTCGGGGGACGCTCAAGCAAAATCTAAGTAAACAGCGTCCCTCCTGTTTTATATGCAGGACAACTGACAGATAAAAAAGGTACGTTGTTGCGCTTTAGCGCTAAAATCTTGCGCTAAAGCGCAACAACGTACCTGGAACTTGCGTCAGTCCTCTTTCTGAAACGCGGTTTCAAACTGGTTCAAGCTAAAAACTAGGCTCGTCAAGTTACATTGGAGATGTCTTGCCTGACTCACTGCCGTAGAACTAACTTCGGAGAGATACAATGCTCAATTTTGGGCAGTCATTTGCCACATTTCTCGGTATTGCACTAGCTTTAGCTGGTGTAGGACTCTATTTTCTCAGGTCTGTTCGCCCGGAACTAGCCAGAGATCATGATATTTTCTTTGCTGCCATTAGCTTAGTTTGCGGGTTAATTCTGCTGTTTCAAGGATGGCGCTTAGACCCGATTTTGGCTTTTAGTCAATATCTCTTGGCGGGAACTGCTGTGTTCTTTGTCGTGGATAACCTGCGTTTACGGGGTGTAACCACAGAACAAGCTAAGCGTAATACACCGATCGTAGATGAAGAACGACCCGTCAGCAGGGAATATCGAGTATATCAAGAAGCTGAATTAGATGAATTAGAGCTAGAACCAGACGAAGAATTACCAGTTTCTCGTCGCATCAGAGGTAGTCGTGACTCGCGGAGTTCGCGCAATAGCTATGATGAACCCCGTCGCCGTTCGTCTTCCTCTAGCCGCAGCAGTAGCCTAGCTGAACGAGACAGAGATAGATTAGGCTCTAGTGATGTTCCCACACGCAAACGTCGTCCCCGTCCAGAGTCTCGTTCTGTTGAACCGCCTGTAGATGATTGGGGCGTTAGGGATGTGGAAGAAAGACCTGTTCGCAGTTCCTCCCGTCGTGCGCCTAGAGATGAATTCGATAATTCGGAAACTGTCCCAACTCGTTCTAGAAAACGTCGTCCTCCAGAAGATATTTCTCACAGAGAAGAACCCGAAAATCTACCGCGTAAAGCACCAGATGATTATGTAGATTATCAACCGATCGATCCCAAAGATGAGGATGATGATTTGGGAAAATTTAGATAAATTGCAGGTGCAACAGAAATCATAAATCTAAGTCTGTAACCCAGTAATGGCTGTTATGGGAATAGGCTTGAGTCTGGCTGGGTTGGTTGGAGTCTGTACGATGCTAAATCATCATATAGGCCCAACCTCTCGGAACAGCCTTGGGTGCTCCTGGTGCAGGGGGAGAGTAGATAACTATAGTTAGAAAGTTTTTATTGTTTGTGGGATAAGTTGGAAAAATTGATGTTATGAACAATCAATAGTGGTAATTTTGTCTGTGCAACTACCAACTAGCAACTACCAGCTACCAGCTACCAGCTACCAGCTATCAACTAAAATTAGATTCTAAAAACGTTATAACGGTATTATCTCAATGTCTCCAATTGGAGAGATTTTTCCTCGGTAGAAAAACTGGCATCAGCCACATAACAAATACCACAACTACTATTAAATCGTCATCTCAGGATGAACACTAAACTTTTAACTTTAGCTGCATCCAGCATAATAGCTGCCAGAACCACATTAGCTGTTTTTGGCATTAGTTCGTTAGCGGTTACTACTCCGCTGGTGCTCAACGCAACTCCGGCAGCAGCACAAGCTACTGACGAACAAACTAACGTTCGTGTATATCAAAAAGCTAGTCCGGCTGTAGTGTCGATCGCTGTTCCCAACGGCTCTGGCAGTGGTAGCATTATTAGTCCAGATGGCTTAGTTTTAACTAATGCTCATGTTATCCAAAATGCTCCCCGGACTTTAACCGTAACTCTGGCAGATGGTAGACGTTTGCCAGCAGATGTGGTAGCTTTTGGCGATCGCGGTTTAGATTTAGCCGTGCTGAAAATTCGCGGTCAAAATAACCTCCCTACTGTACCTTTAGCAGGTTCGGGAGCGGTACAAGTAGGACAGCGTGCCTTTGCTATTGGTAATCCTTTTGGTCGCTTCCAGGGTACTTTTACAGTGGGAATAGTCAGTCGGATCGATCGCGAACGCGGCTTAATTCAAACTGACGCAGCCATTAACCCTGGTAATTCAGGTGGGCCATTACTTAACAGTCAGGGAGAATTAATAGGCGTGAATACGGCTATTTTTACTAATAGCAGAGCCGGAGGGAATATTGGGATTGGATTTGCGATCGCCATCGATCGAGTACAACCTTTTTTAGCCTCCGTTCGCCAAGGAACTGCTCCTCGCGTCGCCCAAACTGTCCCTCGCAGCGGACGTACTACCAACCCCCCGCAAACATTAACACTCAATGGTGAACTAATTACCGACAGATTAGGCCCAGGAGATAACGTCTTACCCGTAGATAATAGTTTCTTTAAAGCCTACAGGTTTCAGGGTCGCGCTGGTCAACAAGTCACAATAGACATGGTAAGTCGAGAAATCAACCCCTTTTTAATCCTTGTTGCACCCAATGGTCGGACATTAGCCCAAGACTACAACTCAGGCGGTAACAGAAATGCCCGAATCGTCACAAGCCTACCACTCTCCGGTACTTACCTGTTAATTGCTAACTCCTATCGAGCCGGAGAAGTCGGATCTTTTGATCTCAGAGCTATGACATCGGGTGCAGGTTTGCGAAATCCCAATACCCAAAGACAAACCAGATCAGCCATCCAATTACAAGGTACTCTTGGCCCTGGTGCTCCTACACTTCCTTCTGATGGCAGTTGGTACAGATCCTACACTTTTGATGGTGTCGCTGGTCAACCCATCAGAATTGTGTTAGAAAGCTCTGATTTTGACACTTATTTGGCACTTATGGGGCCAGATGGTCGCAAGGTTGCAGAAAATAATAATGTGGGCAGAAATAATCCAAATTCTGCCCTCAATCTGACTTTACCTAGTTCCGGCACTTATCGCGTAATTGTTAACGCTAGCGAACCAGGTGTAGGCGGTAGATATCGTCTGGTTATTCGTTAAACAGGGTTAGGGGTTAGGGGTTAGGGGTTAGGGGTTAGGGAAAAACTCCCTTGGCAGCCAAGGGAGCCTTTACTTGTGCTCTTTGCCTTCTGCCTTTCTTTTTCGGACAGATTCAATGAGCGATCGCACTTGATCCGCACCAAGAGATGGTTCAAAATCGAATGGGAGTTTCCTCCGTAATAACGTTCTTAGTCCCACAGGCCCTAATTCTAGCAATCCTTTTATATCTCTAAAATAATTACCTAAAACTAGCACCGCGAACTTGCGTTCATCTACCCAACCACCTTTTTTCACTAAATCTACTAAAACTTTTCGGTGTCGGATCGATCGGCTAGCTTGAGCATCCTTTCTTTGGAGAATCTCACCTTTGATTTTACCGATCTGATCCATTGGTGCCACATCCATTGGACATACACTGTTGCAGTAAAAACAACGAGTACATCCCCAGACACCTTTAGTACCTTCGTTATAATTTTCTAACCTGGTTTCACTTTGAGCGTCGCGAGAATCTGCTAATATTCGATAAGCTTTCGCCAGGGCATGAGGGCCAACAAAATCTGGGTTAACTTCACGGGCATTACATTCAGAATAACAAGCGCCACACAGAATGCAATTACCTGTCTGATCCAGCTGACTTCGCTCTGAAGGCGTTTGGAGAAATTCTCTTTCTGGTACTTTTCGGGCGTTGGTACTTACATAAGGATCGACTGCCTCTAAATTGTTCCAGAAACTTGCCATATCCACTACTAAGTCTTTGATGACTGGCATATTACCCATTGGGGCGATCGTAATTTCTGGAATCCCTTTGAGATCTGATTCTTCTACCTCTGAACTAACAACCCTTGTCATCAGTTCTTGAAGTCGTGCTACCTCATTTCCGACATTTTCTTTACAAGCTAAAGCAGAACGACCATTAATCCGCATCGCGCAGCTACCACAAATGGTATTGCGGCAGTTTTTCCGAAATGCTAAACTTCCATCCTGCTCCCATTTAATCTGATTCAGACAATCGAGAATTGTATTACCAGGCTCAACTTCTAAAGTATAACTCTGATACCATGAGCCACTGTTTTGGTCATGTCTGGCAATCTTAATAATGACTTGCATGATCTTGAACCATTTCTTCAATATTTAAAGTAATAGTGGTAACAGACTAAATTTTCGGCTACTGTACCTGAGCCAAAATTTTCCCCTCTCTGCTGCCTTGTTAAACTACTACTGCTTCTAGTGTAAGCCTGTTATATCTCAACTTTCGCCAAACCACAGACTTTTTACCTACTTGGCAAAAATCCATCACTTATATTTATCTGCACTACTTGATACAAAAAATTATCGTTCTCTTTTGGGTAAAACTCCTTAAAGATAGATTTTCCTCCTGTGATGTCCCATACATCTTACCAGGAAAGCAGACAGACAAGTAAAGCTAATGTATTAGATATCTTTGCTAAGTGTAACAAGTTAACTTTTCGCAGACTTGCGCTGGCAATTATGCAGCACTATGGATCGGTCTCGATAAAATCCTGCTAAACATCCTTGATTATTAGCACTTACGAGGGTACCGCAGTCACCGGAAATTCCCAAATCTAAATTAAGCTTTTTACTCAAGTTAGGGATTGGGAAAAATAGTTGTCAAAAATATGAGATTTAACGATATATTCTTTATAAGGCCAATTTGGGTCTTGACTCTATTAACTAAGTTAAAGATTGAATATTTCACCAAAGCGATGAGTGACACAGCAACAACCCCTTTAACAGGAAAGGCACTGCTTCAAAAAGTAAAAGAACTTTCCAACCTACCCCGTCGCGAAACAGCAAAGCGCTGCGGGTACTACACTACCACTAAAAATAACCAGACTCGTGTAAATCTGACCGATTTTTATGATGCTGTATTAGCAGCAAGAGGCATTCCTTTAAGTCCTGAAGGGCCGAAAGATGGTCGGGGACGCGAACCTACTTATCGGGTAAGCGTACACAAAAATGGACAAATTGTTATTGGTGCAACCTACACCGAGGCAATGGGTTTAAAGTCTGGTGATGAATTTGAAATCAAACTAGGCTATAAGCATATTCACCTGATTCAGGTTGATGCGGATAAAGCATCATCAAATGGTAAGGCAGAATTAGATGAAGATGAGGATTCCGACGAGGAAGAATAACCTCTCAGGTCAGTTGTCAAGGGTCAAAACTAGTTTGATTTCCTAGAATTTGCCAAGGCTGACTTTTGGCTACTGACTAATCTATCTGCTGTTTGTAGCTATGAACTTATTTAACAAACATAGCTCCTGCTAAATGCTGGTGTTTTATACTGAGGCGATCGCACCCGTTAAGATAATTATCTTTTTCTTAGCCTGGTTGGGGTGTTGGTTGCCAATAGCTATTCCCATAGCTTACGCCCTCAAATGGTACCCTCCTAAGCCCTTGGGGGCAGCACAAAAAATTCCACTTTTGGCATCCCTTTACCTGATTGCTCCACCGTTACTCTGGGGAATTGCCAGGGTAGAGGGCGTGTCTTTTTTGGATTACGGAATCTCTGGAGATGCAACTTTTTTGATCTCTCTAGGGATAGGATTAGCTATTGGCGTAATTGGCATCATAGTTGTGTTTGCGATCGAGTCCACTTTCGGGTGGATAAATTGGCATTGGCAACCCGATCGAAAGTTCTGGCAAACTCTACTGACAACCCTGCTTTTAGGATTATGGGTAAGCGGTACAGAAGAGTTAATTTTTCGTGGCTTTCTGCTGAATGAATTGCAGCAAAGTTATTCTTTATGGTTAGGGGCTGTGGTTTCTAGCTTAATTTTTGCATTGCTGCACTTGGTTTGGGAAATTGACGAAACTTTACCCCAACTCCCTGGTCTTTTTCTGATAGGGTTGGTGTTAGTTCTGGCTCGTTGGGTAGACAATGGTAATTTAAGTTTAGCGATCGGATTACACGCGGGTTGGATTTGGGCTTTGACGACGATCGATTCTGCCCAATTAATTAGCTATACAGGAAAAGGTTCAGCTTGGTTTACAGGTAAGAATGGAAAACCTTTAGCTGGTGCAGCGGGAATCTTTTGCTTGCTAATTACTGGAACCCTACTGTTCTATTTAGGGAGAGAATTTTTCCCATTTCCCTAATATCTAGCGCTGATTTTGTATTTTAGGCTGCCAAATAAGGGAAACAAGGTAGGGATAATTCATGAATTATCCCTACCTTGTTTCCCCTGTTCCCTTCTTGGCTAAAATTTCCGGCTTTAGACCAATAACCGCTTTTTAATGCTTAAGATCGTCACGGGATTGAGGGGGGAAAATCGGGTAAGAGATCCGACTGCTACCGATCGCAACAGCTGCGCTTGTAACAAATTATGTTCCCAACCTTTTTCCTCTACCCACTGCATCGCCAAAGTCAAATGTTCCAAAGTAGCTAAAGCTAATACCAGAAATCCTTGGGGATGCAACTGAGCGCCAGCAAAGCTTAAAATTTCCTTTAAGTTACCACCACTCCCGCCGATAAAAATGCGGTCTGGGGGGGTGAGGTGATACAAAATTTCTGGCGCTGTACCATGAATGGATACAACATTATTAATGCCAAACCGCTGACAATTCTGTTCAATTAAGGAAATTCCAGCGGCAGTTTTTTCAATGGCATAAACTGTAGAAGTAGGGAATAAGCGGGCAATTTCGATCGCCACTGAACCCGTACCTGCACCGATATCCCAAATAATTTGACCGGGTTTTAATGCTAATTCTCCCAGAATTAACAGGCGAATTTCGCGTTTAGTGATTAAACCTGGTCGATCGCTGTAACTTAAAAAACTAGAATCTGGTAAACCTAACAGCGGCAGATTTGGGAAATTCGTTTCATCCCCAGATGAATCAGTTTGGCGCAGTAAGACTACCACATTTAAGGGGGCAAATCTCTGTTCCGGGACAGTAGCTAAAGACCAACAACCCACTTTTTCATCCATACCCCCTAGATTTTCGCAAATCCAGAACTGGTAAGTGGCAGCTAAATCCAGAGAGTTTAGTAGACGAGCGATCGCCGCTGGATTATGAGTATCATCAGTTAAGATGGCGATTTTCTCTGCCCCTTGCTGCAAAGTTTGGGTTAGCTGTTCCCAACAACGCCCGTGAACACTAATCACAAGAGCATCTTGCCAAGGAACCTTAATCCGGTTAAAAGCTAACTGAATGGCGCTTAAATGGGGATGAAAAGTTAACTGTTCTTTAGGCAACTCTGCCAACAACAACCGCCCTAAGCCAAAAAATAAAGGGTCGCCCGTCACCAATACTACAATTACATCATCTGTTTGGAGACGATCGCGAATCTCACGCATCGCCGCCTTTATATCTTTCAGGACAATGCGATCGCCACAGTAGTCGGGAAAATAATTCAAATGGCGATCGCTTCCCACCAACAAAGTCGCCTGGGCAATAATTTGCCTAACTTCCTCTCTTAACCCAGATGCTCCATCTAACCCAATGCCAATAACGTGAACAGTCATCTATTCGATTTTAGATTTTAGATTTTGGATTTTAGATTAACCTTCTGCTTTAACTCAAAACTCTGTACGGGCAATTCATGAATTGCCCCTACAACTCAAAACCTCAAATCTTGCACTCAAAGGAGGTGGAACCTCCAGATCCTCGTTCCCAGGTTCAACAAATGGAACGAAGAATAGAGGCTCTGCCTCAAGAGTGCAAGATCTGAGTTAAAACTCAAAACTTTCCCCTCTGCCTCCCTCTTCAGTTGCTAAACAGACTAAAGCGTTAAGGATAGCAGCCGCCACTGGAGAACCGCCCTTTCGCCCCTCGACGCGGATTTGAGGTACTTCTGTGGCTGCCAAGGTCATTTTTGACTCTACGACCGAAATAAACCCTACAGGTGCGCCAATTACCAAAGCTGGTGATCCAGAGGCTTTTGGGATTTCGTTACACAGTGCTAACAAAGCAGTGGGGGCATTACCAAAGACAAAAATTCCTTGGGGATATTCTTGCCAACACTTTAATAAACCTGTTTCCGTGCGAGTTTTTCCTGGTAGAGGTTCTTTAATGCCTTCGAGTGCGCTAATTACTGGGTTAGCAAAAGTTTGTTCCACTAATCCCACGATACCCTGTTTAACCATCCCCACATCAGTCACGATGGGTACGCGACGACGAATAGCAGCGATGCCAGCATCAATTGCCCCTAGACTAAAACGAATTAAGTCTTTAAATTCAAAATCAGCCGTGCTATGAATTACTCGTCGGACGATCGCATATTCTTGGGGACTAAAATTATGAACGCCTATTTCTCGGTCAATTACCGCGAAACTCTGGGTCATAATTGGGTGGATGGTTAAACTCATAATCGATTTGTAGATTTGGGATGTTAGATTTTACAGGATTTTTTGTTTAGAACCTAAAATCTAAAATCCCAAATCTAAAATTCCAAGACGGGCCAATCATCATCGCGGTAGTAGCGTGTCATATCATCAAATTTCCGCAATTCGGCTCTTTTTACAATAAGTTCTTGGGGATTGTCCAACCATTGTAAGTTTAAATCAGAAAGGGTGTTGCCTAAGCGATCGCGATTAAAATCTGGCGGAACATCGCCAAAATAACCTAAAGTAACGTGAGCCGTCAAACCATATTGTTGCTCGATTCCTAATCCAATTAAGTCACCATTTTGGTAGATGGCGCGACGAAACTTAACAATCCGATCGTAAGTTGATTCATCCTTTGGCACTAAAGAAACAGCGATCGCTCTCGGCATAATCATTAATCCTAGCAATTGGAATTTAATTTGCTGACCTCCACCAACCAAAGGTTGAGTTTGCTGGAAAATGTGACCGATTTGAGCGCGTAACTTCTCTTCAAATTCAGGATTTTCTGTAGCATGAAGGAAAGCATTAGCCCAAATTAAATCTGCCAAGGTTAAATGAAAGCTAGCTGGAGGTACTGGCACCATTAAACCTGGAAACTGTTGTAAAATTTGCTCTTGACAATGCTGCAAATTTGTATAAAAAGACTTGTTTGCCTCATCTTCTTCAGTGGGAGGAGTAATTACTGTATATCCTGGAAAAGCAACAGGTTTTCTGCCTCCCTCAACAGCAGGCACAAACTTAGGTGATTCCTGAATGTGCTGCACTTGGGATTTGTAAGTTTCCGGCAGCGTCATCCTTGCCAGTCGATTCAGATAAGTTTGATAGTTATCGTCCAACCTTGATATCCTCGCCTTTTAACTTGATAGAGTTTAACTAACTTTCTATTGTTTTAATGTTAAGTCCACCCAGAGAAATATTGATCCTAAATTTCGGGGATCGAGTAAGCGCGAACTGTACGGGCAATTCATGTATTGCCCTTACCACAAATTTACTTAATTAGGTGTTCCTTATGCCAATTTACCTCTATTGGGGAGAGGATGATTTTACACTACAGAACGCAGTTGTTAAATTGCGTAAATCTGTACTCGATCGCGACTGGGCTAGTTTCAACTATGACAAAATTTCAGCCGATCAACCAGATGCCATACTTCAGGCTTTAAATCAAGCTATGACACCTCCATTTGGTATGGGACAACGTTTAGTTTGGTTAGTTGATACCAATATCGGGCAACATTGTCCAGAACAGGTGTTAGCGGAACTAGAACGTACTCTGCCATTTTTACCGGAAACTTCGGTACTTTTACTGACTAGCCGGAGCAAACCTGACGAACGACTTAAAGCCACAAAATTACTGAAAAAATATGCTCAAATCTGTGAATTTCCTTTAATTCCACCCTGGAAGACCGACCAAATTATACAGCGAGTTCAGCAAGCGGCACAAGAGGCAGGGGTGAAGTTAACGCCAGAGGCTATGAAACTTTTAGCTCAATCTGTTGGTAATGATACAAGGTTATTAAAGTCCGAATTGGACAAATTGCAATTGTATAGCTGGAGTCATCGACAAACCCTAGAGGTAGAAACTGTTGCTAAACTAGTAACAGCTAATACACAAAATAGTTTGCAGCTAGCCGGGGCAATTATTCAGGGAGATGCAGCTAAAGCCCTGGTATTGGTGGCAGATTTAATTAATCGTAATGAACCAGCTTTAAGAATTGTTGCTACTTTAATTGGGCAATTTCGCACTTGGTTGTGGGTGAAGTTGATGACGCAGGAGGGAGTAAGGGATGAAAAGGAGATTGCCAAAGCCGCAGAAGTCGCTAATCCCAAGCGAATCTACTTTCTGCAACAGGAAATTCGCTCTTTAGATGTGGAAAAACTTTCTGCTAGCTTACCCTTACTGCTAGACTTAGAAGTTAGTCTCAAACAAGGGGCAGAGCCAATAGCCACCCTGCAAACAAAAGCGATCGAACTCTGCCAACTTTACAAATAGCCTTGTTTTAGATTACTTCAATAAATTTAAATACACCAACTTTTTTGCTAATCGTCTACCCAAATGCGGAACTTCACACCCAAAAGTTACTTCAAATTACATAGATGCCATTTAGTGTGCTAGTTCTTTAAACTATCCAATCATGATTAAAGCTAATTCTCCCATTTTTTTATCTTTGCTCAATCAAGTAATATCTCGCTCCTTACTTGTAACTTTTCTTGCCTCGATTGGTGTACTCTGTGGACTAGCTCCAAATCTGTCTTTCCGTTCTCCTCATTTAATCTTGAGTTCTTCTGCTTTTGCTCAGTCAATCAGCGATGATGAAGTGAGAAGATTTGCTCAAGCAGCTTATACAATTGAGAGAAAACGTCAAGCTGTAGTTCAAGGAATTGTCAGTAGAAATCTTCCTGTTCCTGACACCACTTGTGCTGCTGGCGGCAATATTCCACCTGAATTAAAGGATTTTTGCGAGTTTTCCCGACAAACTATTGAAGCCAATCAATTAACAGTAGGTCGGTTTCAACAAATAAGAAATACTATGCAATCAGACCCCACACTTAAACAAAAAATTGATGCTGAATTACGCCGCTTACAATCGGGAATTTAATTAACTTAAATTTATTAAATTGCTTCGTCATCCAGCAGAGATTTCCGTTTAGCATGAATATTTTTCATGTGTTTTTTGACGGTATTAATCGTAATGTAGAGTTTTTCAGCAATTTCTTTATAGGAATAGTTGGCTCGATAAAGCAACCAAACTTCTGCCTCTCTTGGTGTTAAATCGTATTGATGAACATCCCTGCTCACTATCTCTCGCAAGGATTGTTGTTTATCTTCAATTGTTACTAACACACATTCCTCTGACGTTTGTTCAATCATAAACCAACGCACTCGCAACCGAAAATGGACAGCATTATCTTGAGTAATTTCCGATTCTAAAACAATTTTTTCATTGGGAAATACTTTTTTACTTTCAATTAAGGACTGACAAACCTGCCAAATCTCTTCAGGAATCGAGAGAGACTCCCCAGTAGATAATTGTTGAAAAATTCGTTTAGCAGTTTGATTGGCGTGCAGTAAATCACCTGTTTGAGTGATGATTAAAATCCCATCTATAAAACCTTCTAAAATTCCTTGAAAAAGATTGGATGGCTCAAATTCTTGAGATTGTTTAACGGACTTTGCTGTTAATACCGGAGCATCTTGTACTGCAATCATTTTTGGTAAGGTCATGAATAAATATCACTATTACTAACTTTCTACATGACTCTGATATGTTTTCCAGATGCGCCCTAAAGATTTTTACGTACTGATATTCTCGTTGTAAGTGAGTTATGGAAATTAAAAATCACCCTTACTCGTGAATGTACGCAGTTTATTGCAGAAGCTAGAAGGTAGTCGGAAATGGATCTCTTATCATTACGATAGAATTACCTAACTAGCGATCGCAAATCAGGTTAATCTGGCAAAATAATTCCATAAATCAAGAAAAAATAGTAAGAATTACCGATGATGCTGACTTTGACGCAACGTTTACCAGCAAATGCCGATGCTGTAGTCAGCCACACCCTTTCCCTGACAGCTGAGGAACGCACGCGCAGTAACTACCGTTTTGAAACGGAAGCAGGACAAGTGTTGCTGTTGCGGCTTCCTAGAGGGATAGTGTTGCGCGATCGCGATTTACTACAATCAGAAAACGGTATCCTAGTCAGAGTAATTGCCAAACCCGAACCCGTACTCACAGTAACAGCCAAAAATCCCTTAGAACTATTACGCGCCGCCTATCACTTAGGAAATCGCCACGTAGCTTTAGAAATCACTCCCACCTACCTGAGATTATCCGCAGACTCAGTTTTACAGGCAATGTTAGAACATCTGGGATTAGAAGTAACTCCAGAAATTAAGCCCTTTGAGCCAGAAATGGGAGCTTATGGGCATCATTAGTGGGATTGGGGACTGGGGACTGGGGACTGGGGACTGGGGACTGGGGACTG
>NZ_JBHFNQ010000031.1:0-21649 GCF_041929345.1 Floridaenema aerugineum BLCC-F46 | reverse complement strand
GATGCTGAAGTACAAAGCTGAGTTATTAGGGATTCAGGTAATTGTAACAGAGGAATCATACACAAGTAAAGCTTCATTCTTAGACTTAGATATTATCCCTACATATCACCCAGGTGGGAATAATAATTATAGGTTCAGTGGAAAAAGAACATCCAGAGGGATATACAGATCCAGTACAGGAAAGAAGCTGAATGCAGATGTGAATGGAAGTTATAACATCATGAGAAAAGCAGTCCCAAATGTCTTTGGCAATGGGATAGAGGGCATTGTAGTTTGCCCAGTGAGGATAACACCTACAAAATAAGACCTGAGATATTTGTCTATGGTTTTATGAACTATCAGCATCACTTTACGCGATAGAATTCGATTGCTCGATTGGCGATACTCGCGAATTTTCGCCCGTGCTGAACTACAATTAGCATTGTAGTCTAAAAACGCCTACAATGCCCAGAGAAAAGACGATAAGAGTAAGGCTTTCGGACGATGAGTACGAAGCGCTAAAGCAACACGCTAAACAGACGGATAGAATGATATCCGAAGTGATTCGAGATTTTATTAAGAAGCTGAAGAAAAAGCCGTCCTAAAAAGACGGGGCTTGTATCCCATTTTTTTGGTCAAAAAAGGAGTATCCTGCATGAGGAACCAAATATGGGTGCAAGATTCTCAGTTTTGTCGTAGATTTTCTTTTTGCTTGATAGCATGAAAGGTTATTTCAGATTGATGTCATCTCTACCAAAAATTACACGCCGCCAAATGCGTTTCTGTAGTGGGTTTTTAGCCGGAATTTTCACCACTGGCTTAGTTAGTCAGATAGGAATTCAACCAACAGGGGCACAAAGCCTAATACCTTGTCAGTTAACAGGTGAAATGGTTAAACAAAAAGAAAGTCTACGACAGACGGCTTTAGCAGGGAATCAAGATGCACAAAGACGCTACAAAGACCTAATTTCTAAACAAGCAAAACAATTACAAGAGTGTCGATCGCAAAATTGGCCCCGCAATCAAGCGATTTGGCTACGTTTGTACCCTTGTGATTTGCGACCCGGTTCTTTAGATTACATCATGGATCGGATTGTTAATAAAGGTTATAACCAAGTTTATGTAGAAGTTTTTTACGACGCACAGGTATTATTACCCCAAGCAGATAATCCAACTCCTTGGCAATCTGTTGTCCAAATACCTGGATCAGAAAAAGCTGATTTGTTAGCACAAGCAATTCAAAAAGGTCGGGAACGAGGGTTAAAGGTTTATGCTTGGCTATTTTCGATGAATTTCGGCTATGCTTATGCTCAAAGGTCCGATCGCAGACAAGTAATAGCGCGGAATGGTCGAAATCAAACTAGTTTGGATGTAGTAAATGAGACTAGCCTGGACACTGATTTAACCAAGGGTGATGCTACTAAGGCTTTTATCGATCCTTATAATTTACAAGCTCGACAGGATTACAATCGGTTAATTCAGGCAATACTCAAACGTAAACCTGATGGAATGCTGTTTGATTATATTCGTTATCCCAGAGGTATGGGAGAAGCTTCTGTCGCAACAAGGGTACAGGATTTGTGGATTTACGGAGATGCTGCTCAACAAGTTTTATTGCAAAGAGCTTTAAACTATAAAGGTTTGGAATTAATTCGCAGGTTTTTAAGTAAGGGTTTTGTTAATAGTGGTGATATTGCTGAAATAGATGAACTTTATCCCCAAGAATCTGAACCAATGTGGCAAGGACGCATTGCTGATTTAAGTAAAGATATCTTGCCTCCTGCCCAACGTCAACCTTATTTACAAACAGAACTTTGGCAATTAAGTGTAGCTCATGCTGCTCAAGGGGTGATAGACTTCCTTTCAGCAGCAGTTGAACCTGTGCAGCGATTAGGTTTACCTTCTGGTGCGGTGTTTTTCCCTGGTGGAAATAAAGCTGTTGGTGGAGGTTTTGATTCGCGGGTACAACCTTGGGATAGGTTTCCGACTAATATTGAATGGCATCCGATGATTTATGCAGATTGTGGGACTACTGGCTGTATTTTGGAAGAGTTGCAAAGGGTAATCAACCTAGCTCCTTATGGTACTGATATTCGACCTGCGATCGCCGGAAATTGGGGTCAATCTTTCGGTAATCGTCCTTCATTAGAAGCGCAAATGCAAGCAATTCGCCAAATAGCACCCCAAATTAATACTGTGAGTCATTTCGCTTATTCTTGGCAAGAACCGGAGAGCGATCGCGAAAGAAAGTTCTGTAAAATGCAATAGTTTAGGCAGAAATAAGCTCAGAATAACCCCAGCGATTTGAGACTGCGACGAGTAATTTCTAATCGTTTAGCGGCATCATTGGCACTGGACATTTTAATGTTTGTGGCGAAGAAATAAACATTGTTGTTTTGCTCCAAGTAGCCAACGAACCAGCCAATATTAGGGGTAACGCTAGTGGCCCAACCTGTTTTTCCCCTGAGAGTGTATGTGGGGGTGCGTTCGACAATCATGATATCTTTCACTAAATCCAGAGTGCGCTGGGAGAAGGGAAGATCGTTGTGTTCTAGTCTGCGGAGAAATTCAATTTGCTGTTTCGGTGTAATTTGCAAAGGACCTTCTAACCAAAAGCGATCGATCTGTTGGGCAGTTCCAATTTGGCGATTGCCGTACCCCACTCGATCGATAAATTTCTGCATTCGTTCATATCCAACTTTGCGAGCTAAAATCTGATAAAACCAAACTGTTGAGTCTTTAAAAGCTTGGCGCAAATTGGTATCTCGATTCCAAGCAGGTATTTCACGTTTAATGCCATCCCAGGTTAAAACGGCAACCTCATCTGGAATTACACCTGTTTCTAGTGATACGAGGGAATTAAAAATTTTGAATGTGGAGGCGGGGAGAAAAGCTGTTGTGTTGCGAGACGGGTTGTGTTCGGAGAAGCGATCGTTATTTTTATCGTAGATTACAATTGAACCGTCAATATTTAACTCTCGAAATGATTCCTCTAAATTAACTTGTTGAGCAATCAGCGTTTTTGCTGAAGTTGAATTTTCTAGCAAAGGTTGCGAGTTCATCGCTAGGATTTTATATCCATTTAAGGCTATAATCACAATTAATGTTATGAAAAAACCTTTGAAGAACTTTTGCCGTAATTTGCAGATAAATCTGCCGATCAACTGCATCAATCAACTCCTCACCAAATTATACTTGAACACCCGATAAACTTCTCTCTTCTTTCTTCCTTCGCGTCCTACCCTTCGGGAAGGCTTCGCCTATCGCGTCTTTGCGGTTTTAAAAATTACTTTTGAAACTCTGCCATTAACCAAGCGCAAACCTGACTTTGATTCATCTGACGACTACGCCGCAAAGCTTCTTCTAAAACAGCTATTTCCAAACTTGTTAATACCTGAGATTGAGTAATTCTTCTGCTTCCACCATCTGCAATAGCAAAAGCAATAATCCTCACATTCTTCACATCAACAATCCAATATTCTTTAACCTGCAAATCCTCATAAAGTAACCGTTTCCCTCCCATATCATCAGCTAAAGAAGTATTCGCAACTTCAATTACTAAATCTGGCGGTGGATAGGTTTCTAAATTAATCACAGAAGTTCCCCAAGGAACAATATCTGCATTTTCCCCAATGTAATAAGAAGCATCAGGTTGGCATTCTTGAATACCTGGTTTTCTGAAACTACAGGTATTTCTCCCATTCATGGCAATCTCTTTTACCATACCATATAAATTAACCGCGACAATAACAATTGTGTGGTCTAATGAGTGGTCATTACTAATAGGAACCATTTCAATCCTCAACTGTCCATTGTGATAGTAAAACTTAGCTTTCTGAAACTCTGGTTCAGAAATTAATTGCTGAAACTCTTCCCAATTTGCTGTTACCCAGGTATCGGTTTGAAACTTAGTTAATAAGCTAGTCATGGCTTGATTTTCCTTAAAAATTTATCATTAGTCATTTGTTGAATTAACCACAAATGACTAATGATTTTGCTAGTTTTAAATTACGAAATTTACCAATTTTCCAGGTACTACAATTACCTTTTTCGGTTCTTTTCCTTCCTCAAGGTAACGTTTCGCTGCGTCAGATTCACGGGCATATTTTTCTAATCCCTGTTTATCTAAATTAGCAGGTGCTTGAATTGTGCCGCGAGTTTTGCCATTGATTTGAATTACTAAGGTAATTTCATCAACTTCTAAAGCTGATTCATCAAGTTTGGGCCAAGTTTGTTTATGGACCGATTCTTTATTCCCAATCATCTGCCATAATTCTTCGGCAATGTGAGGGGCGAAAGGTGCCAAAAGCAAGATTAAAGTTTCGATTCCTTCGGTATAAACGGCGGAATTTTTGCAACTTGCATCTTTGAGTGCGTTACTCAATTTCATCATCTCGGAAACCGCAGTATTTAATTGATAATCTCCTGCTAAATCTTTGGAAATTTCATCAATTGCGGTGTGAATGGCGCGACGTAAATCTTTTTCTGCTTTGCTTAATTCGCCTTTTTGAGTTTTGGCAGGTGTAGTTTCACTATACTCTGTTACCAAAAACCAAACCCGATTTAAAAAGCGGAATTGTCCTTCAACATCGGCATCATCCCATTCTAAATCTTTTTCCGGTGGCGCTTTGAAAAGGATGAACATTCGGGCGGTGTCTGCGCCATATTTGTTAATTACATCTTCTGGCGCTACGCCGTTATATTTAGATTTAGACATGGTTTGATAGGAGATTTCTAAAGGTTCTCCTGTTTCTGGATCTTTTGGATCTTCAGGATTTACTAAAGCGGAAGGAATGTATTTAGCATTTCCTGATTTTTTGGGATTTGTATATGTTAATCCCTGTACCATGCCTTGTGTTAATAGGCGGTTGAAGGGTTCGTCGAAGTTAAGGAGTTTGCGATCGCGCAACACCTTGGTAAAAAAGCGAGAATAAAGTAAGTGTAAAATCGCGTGCTCAATTCCACCCACATATTGATCCACAGGCATCCAATCATTTGTTTTCGCAGAATCAAACACCTGTTTCTCATTCTTGGCATCAGTAAAGCGCAAATAATACCACGATGAATCGATAAAAGTATCCATCGTATCGGTTTCTCTTTTTGCCGCAGTTCCACAACTCGGACATGGCACATTTACCCATTCTCCTAATTGTGCCAAAGGTGAAGGGCCTCGACCACTAAATTCGACATTCTCTGGCAAAACTACAGGCAATTCTGCTTCGGGAACGGGTACAATTCCACACTTGGGACAATGAATTACTGGAATTGGTGCTCCCCAATAACGTTGACGGGAAATTAACCAATCTCTTAACCGATATTGGATTCGCGCTTTGCCAAAACCTTGCTTTTCTGCAAAGTCAATTATTGCCTGTTTTCCTTCAGTAGAATTCATCCCATTAAACTCACCGGAATTAATCATAATTCCCGGTTCTGTGTATGCTTCTGGGATGGGGGATGACAGGCAAGATGCCTGTCCTACGGGACTGGGGATTGGGGACTGGGGTAGGGGCGATTCATGAATCGCCCCTACTGTTTCTGAGGGTGTGATTACTACTTTAATGGGCAAGTTTTGTTCTGTAGCAAATTTGAAATCTCGGACATCATGGGCGGGTACTCCCATTACCGCGCCTGTGCCATATTCATACAATACGTAATCAGCAATCCAAATGGGAATTTCTTCACCTGTAAATGGATTAATTGCTTTTCCGCCTGTGGGAATTCCCCGTTTTGGTTTGTCTTCCGCAGTGCGTTCTAATTCCGTTTGACTTGCTACTTCTTTGATGAAGGTTTCAACTTTTTCTTTGTTGTCGGATGTGGTAACTTTTGGTGTTAATGGATGTTCGGGTGCAAGTACTACATAACTAACACCAAAAACCGTGTCTGGACGAGTGGTAAATACACCAATTTTTTCATCCATTCCGACAATAGGAAATTCTAAATAAGCACCAACAGATTTACCAATCCAGTTCGCCTGCATTGATTTTACTCTGTCAGGCCAACCTGTCAATTTATCTAAATCTTGCAGTAATTGTTCGGCGTAGTCGGTAATTTTGAGGAACCATTGACGCAATTTTTTCTTTTCTACTATTGCGCCAGAACGCCAAGAACGTCCTTCGCTGTCAACTTGTTCGTTTGCTAAAACTGTTTGGTCAATAGGGTCCCAGTTAACTGCGGCTTCTTTTTGATATGCTAATCCAGCTTGGAAAAATTGTAAGAATATCCACTGTGTCCATTTGTAGTAGTCGGGGGAACAGGTGGCGAGTTCGCAATCCCAATCGTAAGATAACCCAAGGCGTTTTAATTCCGATCGCATTTGGGCAATATTACTATAAGTCCACTTCGCCGGATGAATTCCTTTTTTAATCGCGGCGTTCTCTGCTGGAAGTCCAAAAGCATCCCATCCCATCGGATGTAGTACGCGATAACCCTGCATTCGATGGACTCTGGCAATCACGTCAGTTATCGTATAGTTACGAACGTGCCCCATGTGCAGGTTGCCCGATGGATAGGGAAACATGGATAATGCGTAAAATTTGGGTTTGTCTTTCTCTGTGGGGGTTTTGTCTAAACCTTCTTCAGCCCAAGTTTTCTGCCATTTTTCCTCTATTGCTGTCGGGTTATATCGAGATTCCACTTTAATTCTCCTACTATATTTGGCGATCGCATAGCGTACCGTTAGGCGGATCACTTCTGCCTCAATATTTTGACATATCCTTGAATGAACTACCGCTTAAGGTTACATCTGTAATTTTTTCCCTACTTAATGATAATGATATAGATTAAATGATTACAAAGCCATCTGAGGAAGACAGGATGAACCTTCCACTCACCAACCTGTATGATACTGACTTCTACGCTTGGACTCAAAAACAAGTTCAGTTGTTGCGTCAGCGTGACATAGAGAATCTTGATATTGAGAATTTAATTGAGGAAATAGAATCTTTGGGCAAACAGGAAAAAAGAGAGTTAGTAAATCGGTTAAAAATTCTCCTTGGACACTTATTAAAATGGCAATATCAACCTAATCATCGATCGAGAAGTTGGATTAGAACAATTCGAGAACAGCGAAATGAAATCAAAAATATAATTCGGGAAAATCCCAGCTTAAAACCTTTCCTAAATGATGCCAAAATTGCAGCTTATTCATCTGGAGTTGACCTAGCTATTGATGAAACAGGAATGTTTATAGATATTTTTCCAAAACTCTGTCCTTACTCATGGGAAGAAATAGAAAATCCGAACTTTTTCCCAGGTGATATTGCAGATTCAGACAGAGATTTACTGGCAATCTATGGAATTTCACCTGAATCTTGACCAGAGGCAAATCAAAAATCGAAAATCCAAAATTGAATGATTCAGCAAGCAAATTCAGAATTAGTCAAAGTTTTTGTTTATGGTACTCTCAAACCGGGAGAGTCCAACTATCAATATTATTGTGGTGGTAAAGTAGTAGCGGCAACCAGAGCTACTGTTAAAGGTCAATTGTTTGCTTTACCTCTAGGTTATCCGGCAATGGTTTTAGGTGAAGGTGTAGTTCAAGGTTACTTGCTGAGTTTTAACACACCAAATATTCTCCAACATCTCGACCCACTGGAAGGACATAACCCCCTGCGTCCCCCAGAGGAAAATTTGTACAACCGCAAGCAATTAGAAGTTTACAGTCCCCAAGCCGAACCTCTGGGTCTAGCTTGGGCTTATTTTATGACTTTAGACCAAGTTGAACCATTGGGCGGGGTACTAATTCCCTCTGGATGGTGGACAGGTGTTTAAAATTCCCCTTGTCCCCTTGTCCCCAGTACCCAGTATCCAGTACCCAGTACCCTCGTCAAAACTATTTGATCGAGTGTGGATAACCAACAGGGGATTTATGATATTTGTATTCGCTAGCTGATCCTTGAGGAATTTGGATTACTGGTTCGCTTAAGGCGATCGTCAAAGCTTCCGAATCAGCTGTAGTGGGAGAATTAGCGAGTTGGGGCGACCAAACATTTTGGTTGCCGAAAACGCCTGATACAGCAGCAATTAAAGCTGCTGCAATTGCTGTTCCACCCCAAACTAAAATCGGTTTGCGGCGACGATTTTCTAACTTAGAGAATACTTGATCTACGGTGAGATCTACAGGTTGGGTGGCAGCTGGTACTGGTAGACTGCGTAATCGTTGACGCAGATTAAGTAATCTTTTATATAAGCATTGGCTCTGGGGGTCGGTTGCTAACCAGTCTTCTACTTGTTTGCGTTCTGTGGCACTCACCTCTCCATCCAGGTAGGCGCTAAGTAGTTCAAAGCGATCGCGTTTTTCCATATCACGAGCGCCGCAACAGGGATCTGGCGAATCCCCAAAGGAATTCTTTTGGTGTTTTTGGGATTCAAACTCAGGAGTCATATCAAATCCTTCTGTAACAGGAGGGTAACGAAACCCTTTGGCGAGTAATCGCTAGTCTACTATGGATCATAAAACACTAGAAAGGGCTATGAACCCATTTTTATGAAGCCATTTTGAAGTTTTACTAACTATCTAAATAATTTTGTAACTGGGACTGAAGTCTTTGCCTTGCTCTAGCGATGCGCGATTTCACCGTTCCCAGAGAAACTCCGGTAATTTCGGCAATTTCTTCATAAGCCATGCCTTCTATTTCGCGCAAAACTATGGTAATGCGAAAAGCGTCTGGTAAATCTGCGATCGCTCTATGCAATTGCTCATAAAACTCAGTAGTACTTAATTTTTCTACTGGGCCGGGATTATCTGCCGCTATTTCCCAATCCATTTCGCCATCATCAAGCATTCTCGGTGCATCTAATGACAAAGGTTGGTTAACGCGCTTACGTTTCCGTAATTCGTCATAAAACAAGTTAGTCGCAATGCGACTCAGCCAACCTTGGAATTTTACAGGTTCATTGAGGCGCTTAATATTGCGATAAACGCGAATCCAGACTTCTTGGGCTAAATCTGCTCTGTCCTGCCAATCTGGAGCCAGATGATATAAAATCTTCTCCACATGGGGCTGATATCGGCGCAACAATTCGGCGAATGCCTCACGTTGCGGTCGATGACCAGTTTGGCAGCGCAAAACCAAATCGTAATTAGAGAGTTTTTCTACGGGCTGCACTTGCGTTTGAGGAATCATAACCTCAGCGCTAGACCAGGATACAGGAATTGATTGACTCATGGACAGATACAGATTAATAACGTCCTATTCCGAAAGACGATACTGCTGTATGAGAAGTTCCTGCACTTACTATGATATTTGCCTAATTTTGATCTGAGTCAGATTCTTTGTCTGGTTTTGGTTCAAAGGTAGGGGCGTAAGCTTGTAATAAAGAACTTACCTGCTGTACCACATCAGTTTTGGAAGCTTTGCCGAGTAATATTCGGGAGGGGTCTATTTCTGGTTTATCAATGTTTCGAGCAATGGCTTCTCGAACTTGTTGAGCAATAAATTCTTGCAGTTCCTCCTTCGCCCGCTTCCGTTGATAGGTAGCGCCTTCTTCGGTGGTAGCGTAGAGGGGAGGTAATCGGTTTAAGGCGTAAGCTGCTATATCACCCACATCTAATACTTGGTTACTGCTAGCTTCAATTTCGGCTACGCGAGCGATCGCTTCTGTGAGCACCAACTCTTCCATCACATTAATAAACTGTTTGCGCGGTACTGCCACCACTTCCCCAGTTAATAGCGAACCCATTAGTCGGTCTAGCGCCATATACTCTTCAATGGAAAGCTCCGAGGCAGTGTCGCAGATTCTTGCCACTTCCGCTTCCATTGCTGGTGTCAGATAACCATCTTGTAATGCTTGTTCAACTATTTTCTCAATACTCATAAATTTCTCTATGGCTCCCCAAGGCACTTTTGCTAGACGAGCTTATTTTTCTCAATATTGCCTCACCCTAAACTAGCACTCAACTGCACATCAGAAAGTTGGTTTTTCTGACCGATTAAGTAAACAATTGAGTATTTCCTGATTTAAAGCCAGGTTTTTCATCTTTACTACATTTTGGTTCTAGTTCCGGGAATTAATCAAGTGTTTGCCTGACAAATTTAGTTTTATTCCATAGTTTGAGCCAACCAAGGTGCGGGATCAATTGATTTGCCATTAACATACAAACCCCAGTGTAGGTGAGGGCCTGTGGAAGCGCCAGTGGAACCGATCGCACCAATCACTTGACCTGCTTGCACCATATCTCCTTCTTGAACGTTAATTCGGCTCAAATGCAGAAATACACTTGTTACCCCTTGACCGTGATCGATCCCAACTGTATTACCATGCAACCGGAAACCTTCGGAAAGTTTGCCCACCAAAGCTACTCTACCTGGTGCGGGAGCGACTACAGGCGAACCTTGAGGGCCTGCAAAATCTAAACCGCGATGGTAGTAGTCTTTAGCGAAAACGCCATTGTAGTAACGACGCACTCCATATCCTGTGCTTCGTCTGGCGCGACTAGGTGGAATAAAGGGGCCATTCCAGTATTTTTCCGGGGTGACTAGTTGGCGAAAAGCGGCTACTCGGTCTAATTCATGTTGGGTAGGTTTGAGTCCGCCGCTGCTAGTGGTAGCAATGCGAATGCGTTGGGTGGGGAAAGTGCGATCGCCTACATTCACCGAGAGATTTTCTACCTGTCCATCTACTTGCACCTGAATTTGGCGAATTCCTGGTCTATCCAGTGGCGTTGTCGGCAAAAATGCCCGATAGGTACTCGTATTTATCGGAAACATGGGATAACTCTTATCATCCATCCTCACCGTCGGTTTTGCCCCTTGTTTCGATCCGTCCTGAATGATTACTGAAATGGTATCCCCTAACCTGGGACTAGCTGGCGACACCTGCACCCTTTGAGCAATTACAGGCGCAGCTAAAAATAAAATCGCCGTAGTCAGAGCAAAGCAACCAATAAATCGGGCAAACCTCGCACTAACTCGCGAAATTCGCCATTTCCAGCCCAAAATAGTTCTTTGCCAAAAATTCATGATCGGTTTTCGTACACTTCCCATTGGCAGTATAGATTATCGCTAATCAGGAACTATGCCAAGGGGGGCTCTAGGGACTAGGGGACTAGGACAGGAAGGGACAAGGCGATCGCTCAAACTTTCCCTGTTCGCTGTTCAGGAGTTCCCTGTTGCCAAAATTGTCTTTGCCTTCAGGGGGAAAAAGTTTGTATTCTTAGTTAATATACCTTAATACTTTTTTCAGAAAACTTGTGCAAGAAGACTTTAGGCTAATTGTTGATCTAGTACTAGTTCTCGGTGCGGCTGTGTTTGGAGGACTCTTAGCCGCAATACTACGACAGCCTGTTTTACTGGGATACTTGTTAGGCGGAATGATTGTTGGGCCAGCCGGACTAGGATTAATTAAAGAAGTAATTCAAGTAGAAACTCTGGCTCAATTTGGTGTAGCTTTCCTCCTATTTGCTTTGGGAGTTGAGTTCTCATTTGCCGAACTCAGGAAAGTGCAGAAAATTGCTCTCGGAGGTGGGGGGCTACAAATTATCCTGACAATTTTAGTTACGGTTGTAGTCTGCGGAATTACAGGCGCTTGGGCTACTTTACCAGCCAAAGGTGTGTTTTTAGGGGCAATTCTTTCCCTTTCTTCCACTGCGGTAGTCTTAAAATGCTTGATGGAACGGAACGAAACCGAAACTCCTCACGGTCAGGTAATGTTGGGAATTTTGGTAGTTCAAGATTTAGCATTGGGGTTAATGTTAGCAGTTTTGCCTGCCCTTAACCAACCGCCGGAAGTAATTGGAAAAGCTGTAATCTTTGCTTTGTTAAGAATTGGCTTATTTGCGGCGGGTGCAGTTGCGGTGGGGATTTGGTTAATTCCACCTTTGTTGCGGTTTTTGGCGCGTACAGAAAGCAAAGAATTGTTTTTACTGGGTGTGGTGGCTTTATGTTTAGGAATTGCTTTATTTACTGAATCTTTGGGTCTTTCTATTGAAATGGGTGCATTTGTCGCTGGTTTAATGATTTCCGAGGTGGAATATGCTGACCAAACTTTGACTTATGTTGAACCAGTACGAGATATTTTTGCCACTTTGTTTTTCGCTTCGATCGGAATGTTAATCGATCCGATTTTCCTCTGGAATAATCTGGAGTTAATTCTGGGATTGGTGGCGTTAGTATTTTTAGGGAAATTCTTAATTGTTACTCCTTTAGTCAGATTGTTTCGGTATTCTTGGAAAACCGCTGTAATTGCTGGATTGGGATTAGCACAAATTGGGGAATTTTCCTTTGTTTTGGCTAGTGAAGGTCAGGTTTTAGGGTTAGTTTCTCGTCGGGTTTATTTGTTAATTTTAGGTACGACTGCGGTAACTTTGGTGTTGACTCCCTTTGTGATGCGGTTAGTACCTCAATTATTTGAAATTCCCTGGTTGAAAAAGTTTCTCGATCCAACTGATTTGCCTTTAGATGTTGCACCGGAATTACCTTTACAAAATCATGTGGTAATTTGTGGTTATGGCAGAGTTGGCAGAAATTTGGTTCAACAGGTGCAGCAACATGGTTATCCGGTAGTTGTCATCGATCAGTCGGAAAGCAAAATTCAACAATTGCGAGAAGCGGGGATTTCTTATGTTTATGGTAATGCTGCAAGTTGGCACGTTTTACAAACTGCTGGAGTGGCGCAAGCGAAGGGATTGGCGATTTGTCTTCCTGATGCAATGAGTACTAGAAATGCTTTGCGTCGAGCTTTAGAATTATCGCCAGATTTAGATGTGGTAGTGCGTGCGAATAAGGATAAAGATATCGAATTACTTTATCAATTGGGAGCAAAGGAGGTGGTACAACCAGAGTTTGAGGCTAGCTTGGAATTAGTCAGTCATTTGTTAAATCGCATGGGCATGAGTTTGGCGACTATTCAACAGCAAGCACAGGAAATTCGCAAACATCATTATTTGGAATTACGTCCACAACGATCGGCTTCTCAAGTCTCCCGTGAGTTAGAATTGGCAACGCAAGATATGAATAGTCGCTGGTATTCTTTACCTGCAAATTCACCTTTGTCGGGAATGAATTTAGCCGAAGCAGATTTGCGAAATTTGGCTGGGGTAAACTTAATGGCAATTCGCCGTGCGAGTGGGGAAGAGGTGGATTATCCAGATAATTTTACTACTATTGAGTCAGGCGATCGCTTATTAGTTGTGGGACAAGCTGAGGAGTTAGCTGCTTTAGATGAATTGGCAAAAGGTAAGGTGATTGTTCCGGCAAAAAGTGCTCCTTGTCAATGGATTTTAGTCCCGGAAAATAGTTTTTTTGTGGGGAAAAGTTTGGCACATTTGGATATTCAGCGGCAGTATGGGATAAAAGCGATCGCAATCCGTCGCGAAGGTAAGTTTATCCACGAGCCGGAAGATGATATTGACCTGCAAGTAGGTGATAGAATTTTGCTTTGTGGTGGTTATCATCCACTGAAATTATTACAAGCATCTCTGATGCCAGAAGATAAAAAATCTATTCCTATTGTGCCTGTAGTTCAAGCCGCAGAAAGTCAAGTTTTGCGCGAATATTTACCAATGGATAATTTGCGAGAACCTTGAAATTTTCAATTTAATTCAGGTCCGTTGTCAGGACTTTAGTCCTTCAATCTGGCAAGGAAACGACTGAAGTCGTTACAACGGACTACGACTGAAGTCGTTACTACGAACCAAGTTTTTAATCAAAGGCTTTTAGATAAGCTATTGATTGTCGCCAAACTAATGTTTGTTGATTACTATCATCGATAATCGCGAGGCAATTTTGGTCTTGCCAACGTAGTATTCCGCTGAGTACTTCTCCTGATAACAGCTTTAGCTCAACTCGTTTTTGAGATTTAATAATTGATTGAACTTGCCGTACACTAGGTAAATTAGTATCAAATGCACTAGTCATATCTAATTGATCGTTGGTGATTAGTCATTGGTGATTGGTCATTGGTGATTGGTCATTGGTCATGGTGGCAAAGTTATCCGAATGACAAATGAGAAATGACAGATGACAAAATACGAATGACAAAGGACAAATAACAAAGGACAAAGGTAATTGTAATGGGAATTGAGTTTACTAAGTACCAGGGCTTAGGAAATGATTTCATTTTGATTGATAATCGTAGTTCATCTGAGCCACTGTTAACACCAGAGGCGGCGGTGGAGTTGTGCGATCGCCATTTTGGAATCGGTGCAGATGGGGTAATCTTTGCTTTACCAGGACAAGAAGGTACAGATTACACCATGAGGATTTTTAATTCCGATGGTTCTGAACCGGAAATGTGTGGCAATGGTATCCGCTGTTTAGCTAAGTTTATCGCTGATTTGGAAGGTCGTTCCACCGAATCGCTGCGTTATCGGATTCATACTTTAGCTGGTGTGATTACTCCCCAGTTGCGTCATGATGGTCAAGTTACAGTAGATATGGGTGTACCGCGACTGTTGGCGCAGGAAATTCCCACAACTTTAACTGCTGCTGAGGAAAAGGTGATTAATCAACCTTTGGCAGTGGGGGGAAAGTCTTGGAATGTGACTTGTGTGAGTATGGGAAATCCTCACTGTATTACTTTTGTAGATGATGTAGCAGCGATTCCCTTAGCGGAAATTGGCCCACAATTTGAGCATCATGCGGTTTTTCCCCAACGCACAAATACGGAATTTATTCAAGTAGTTAACCGAAATTATTTGAAAATGTTGGTTTGGGAAAGGGGTGCAGGTGCAACAATGGCTTGTGGAACAGGTGCTTGTGCTGCTTTGGTGGCGGGGGTGTTGACTCTTAATTGCGATCGCCAAGCTACAGTAGAATTACCTGGTGGCCCATTGGAAATTCAATGGTCAGAGGTGGAACAAAGAGTTTACATGACTGGGCCAGCAACAAAGGTTTTTACTGGGACTTGGTATTAGGGACACAGGGACAAGGGGACAAGGGGACAAGGGGACAAGGAGACAAGGAGACAAGGAGACAAGGAGACAAGGAGAATTTTTACCTTCTGCCCCTGTGCCCCTGTGCCCCTGTGCTCCCCTGCCCCTGTGTTCAATCAATTTCTTCGATTTCAGCTGATAAGCCATTGCTATTAATTGTTTCTAGCATTTCTTCGGCTTGATCGCGATCGCTAAAAGCCCCCACTTGCATGACTACTTTGCCATCATAAATAGTGCGAAAAGCGCCAGGAACTAAAGATAAAACTTTTGTTTGTTCCTCCAAAGTTCGCACTTCAACCAGCACACGGTAACGTAAACCTAATGCTGTAGTAGTTTGATTAGTTTGAGGTAAACTTTGGCTGGGCAAACTATTAGTATTTACCTGAGAGAATGTGGTGTTCGCAGTTGGTAAAACACCGGGTTGAAGTCCTGTTTGGGGAAGTCTCGCCTGTGGTGCTGTTGGTACTGATATTGGTATTGTTGTTGGTGTTTGGGTACTTCTGGAGACGACAGTGGGGCGGCGAACTTGTCTTCTCGCCCGCCTTCTGGTAGTAGCCCTCGCCCTTCTGTTGCGACGCGCAGGGCGTTTTCTGGCAGTGGGGGCGGGAACTGGAATTTGTACAGCTGTTCCATCATTAGTAAATGCTACGGGGGAACTGCTTCGAGGGGCGCTAACTTGAATTAAATTACCATCTACATTAATGCGTCCAATTAACCGCCTTGTCGCCAATTGATTACCATAGACGGAAATTACTTGTACCGCAGTTCCGGCATTGATTTCATAGCGACCATTATTACGGAAAATATTACCACCGGGGTCTTGAACAGTCCCCAAATCTGGGAGAGTTTCAGTTAAGGCGATGACACCATCTCGACTATTGCTTTCTATAGTATTACCGCGCAAAATAGGTCTAGCTTTACCTTGGATCACAATTCCGTCTGTATTTTGGGAGATGCGATTACCTGCGATCAAGGGTGTGGCATCGTGACCAATATTAATGGCAAATCCAGTTCTTTCAAACACATTTTCCCGCACTTCTGGGCGAGAAGAACCGTAAATAGTCATGCCATTTGCCCCATTATTGGTAAAGTAGTTGTTGCGTATTAAAGGGGCGCTATTACCTGCTACGGAAATTCCATCGTGACTATTGCCAATGAAAGTACAATCTGCGACTACTGGGTTACTTGATTCAATCCATAAACCGTAGCCTCTGGTGTTAGGGTTAGTAATTGTGATTCCGGCAATGCCTGATTTGTTAGCGGCGAGGATGGTAATATTTTGACGGGCGAAAGTCGGACTAATGAATAAGCCGCCACCTTGAATAATGATACTGCGACCTTTGCTTGGGGGATCTCCTTGGAGAGTAATGCCTGGTTTTAGTTGTAGGGGGAAAGTTTCGCCGCTTTGTTGGCTGTAAGTTCCGGGGGCGAGGTAAATGACAGTGTTTTCTCTTGCGACTTTTAAGGCTTGGGTAATGGTTTTGAAAGGTGCGCCGTTGCTACCGTTTCCGGTGGTATCATTACCTGCGATCGGGTTGACAAACAATTGAGTCATGTTTGACTCTGTTTGCGATACTGGGAAACTTTCAACTACTTGGGGCTGTGGTGGTAAAGTAGGGGCGGGTTTAGCAGATAATTGTGCGATCGCAGTAGAAGAATTAATTACAAAACCCGCCCCTACTGCGATGTTTTCCCAACAAAGCAGGGCTATTGTAGCAAGTCCTAAACTGGCTTTCAGGGAGTGCTTAGTTAAATAGCCGGAGACTAACTTTATGGGAGGTTTTGCCGAATATTGACAGTGGCGTGGTACATTCACAGCTAGCTGTCCTCCTAAAATTTCCGAGAGTACTAAAGATTAAACTGCAAATCTCAGGTAAAGCAATTGTTAAAGCAAAATTTAATCGCTTCCAAGAGTCTGATTCTCCTGGTAAAAATGAGAAAATTATGCTTTGCGAGCACCCTATCTCACTAATTTATTAGGATTAATGAACTAAATGGAGTTGTGACAATGGTCGATCGCCCCAAGTTATTATTAGCTGAGTTACCCTTACAAGCGCAGCCAGCGTTATGTCGTATTTTAGATGCTAATTTAGACCGCGCTAGAGAAGGTTTAAGAATTGTTGAGGAATGGTGTCGGTTTGGTCTTAATAGTAGCGAGTTGGCAGCAGAATGCAAGCAGCTGCGCCAAGAAATTGCTAAATGGCATACCCCGGAGTTGCGGGCGTTTCGCGATACGTTGGGCGATGTGGGAACTGAGTTGACTCATCCCCAAGAAGAAACTCGCGCCAATATTAGCCAACTTTTACAAGCAAATCTTTGTCGGGTACAAGAGGCGCTGCGAGTTTTGGAAGAGTACGGCAAGCTTTATCTGGCCCAAATGGGAAGCGCATTTAAGCAAATGCGTTATCGGGCATACATTTTAGAGACGAATTTGTTAGGTTATCAACGACAACAGAAATTGTTGCAGAGTTCGTTGTATTTGGTAACTTCTGCGTCAGAACATTTGTTTGCGATCGTCGAAGCTGCTTTAGAAGGTGGGCTAACTCTGGTTCAGTACCGGGATAAAACGGGGAACGATAATGTTCGGTTTGAAGTAGCGGATAGATTATGTAAACTTTGCCATCATTACGAAGCTTTGTTTATTGTGAACGATCGAGTAGATTTGGCTTTAGCGGTGGATGCTGATGGTGTACATTTGGGTCAGCAGGATATGCCGATCGCAATTGCAAGACAGTTACTTGGCCCACATCGGATAATTGGACGTTCTACCACAAATCCAGAGGAAATGCAGCGAGCGATCGCACAAGGCGCAGATTATATTGGGGTAGGGCCAGTTTATGCCACTCCCACCAAAGTCGATAAAGCTGCCACAGGTTTAGAATATGTCCGTTATGCTGCCCAAAACGCGAAATTGCCTTGGTTTGCCATTGGTGGTATTGATCCGAGTAACTTAAATGAAGTACTCTCAGCAGGGGCAGATAGAGTTGCTGTAGTTAGGGCAGTTATGCAAGCAGAACAGCCAACTTTAGTAACTCAGTACTTTATCTCGCAGTTGACTCGCGTGCAAACTCTGCGTAATTATCGATCGCACTTAACCCAATCTCATACCTAGAACCTTAAAATGTAGAGACTTAAAATGTAGAGACTTAAAATGTAGAGACTTAAAATGTAGAGACTTAAAATGTAGAGACTTAAAATGTAGAGACGTTGTATACAACGTCTCTACAAGCCTTACATAATTTATCGATCGCACTTAGCCCAATCTCATGTCTAATGAAATCACCCTTCAGGTAAACGGCGAAAACCGTAATTGTCCTTCCCAAATGCTAATTCCCGACTTATTAACGCATTTGGGTTTTAATCCCCGGTTAGTCGCCGTAGAGTATAACGGGGAAATTCTGCATCGGCAATTTTGGTTAGAAACTGAGGTTAAAGAGGGCGATAAATTGGAAGTAGTTACGATCGTTGGCGGTGGTTGACATTCTCAGGTCTAAGAGGTTGTTTGAAAAGCCTTGGAATTACATTCGCCCAAAACTTTTCATAAATTTTAATCCCACATTCTGCACCCCCTAGATGTAGTGTGTCACACCCTTTATCTTTCGCGCATTTAGTGTAGTACTATAGAACTAAACACTATATATAACACACAAAACTTTAACTACACTACCAATAGCGTATGTGACATTTCTGGGTGCGGAATGTGGGGTGAATTAAACCGATAAATTTTTACCCAGGAATTATTTATGGTATTATATCTACAAATAATTTAAGACTGAAAACCTCAATTGTCAATAGAGAGACATAATGAAACCCCGACTTTCCCGTAAAACTAAACGTTTTATCAGCCTTTTGTTAATGGCAATAATTATATTAGCGATCGCCCCTTTAGTCAGTGCAACTGTGATAAATCAAAGTTTACCAGAACCTGTTAATCAAGGAATCATAGCATTAACACATGGGAACATACTAGTTCAAATCTCGTTTTTTGATTCCCTCGGCAGCAATGTGATGAACTTCCTCAATAGCCAGATCTTTCAACAGTTGATTCTAGGCTTACTGGCGGCAGGAGTGGCAACCCTATTGCTGGTTATTAGTTGGAATTTAATTAATAGGTTCTTCCGTTTTCTTCCGACTAAGGTGAACGAATTACAGGCAAAATATACTAGAACAATTCGCATTGGTAGTAAAGAGGTACTTCGCCCGGAACAAATTACTCAATTCTTAATGCGGGTAATTACCTTCAGCCGATTTGTCATTCTAGGGTCGATCGCGCTGTTTTATATTAACGCTGTTCTTTCCTTTTTCCCCCAGACTCAACCTATAGCCTCCATAATTTTCACCTCCATATTTAACGCAATTAGCCAGGTGGTTTTGGGATTTGTCAATTACATACCCAATTTAATTTTCCTGATTATTCTGTTTTTCACGGCTTATTATTCGCTCAAATTTATTCGGTTCATTTTTGAGGAAATTGAGGCAGGAAATCTAGCTATACCAGATTTTGATCCAGAATGGGCGGCTCCTTCACAACGAATTATTCAATTCTTAACAATTGCTCTTTGCGGGGTCGTTGCCTTTCCCTATCTTCCCGGGTCAAATAGTGGTGCCTTCCAAGGAATTTCCATCTTCATCGGCGTACTGCTTTCAATTGGTTCTAGTACAGCAGTTGCCAATATTATTGCTGGTATTCTGTTAACCTACACCCGCGCATTTAGGATTAATGATGATATTCTAATCGGCGAACTGTGGGGAACCGTGATTGAAAGAGGTCTATTTGTGACTCGACTTCTAAATTACGAGAATCAGTTTGTAAGTATTCCCAACTCAACGATTTTAAGTAGTAACGTGCTTAACTACAGAACTAATCCTCAGCCTAACCCAAGAGATAACATCTATCCTGCACCGTTATGGATTGTAGAGGTTGCCGTTCCTGCTAATGTTCCATCTCAGCAAGTGTACGAAATTTTGAGGAACGCCTCTCGTAAAGTACCAAATGTGGTACAGGAACCAGAGCCTATCATCTTAAGTTCCGCTTTCAAGCATAACTACATGAATTATATGTTGAAATATGCTACCCATACACCTAGCATAGTTAAAACAGGTAGTGCGGTGAGACAACAAATTCTAGATGAGTTTCTCAGTCAAGGTATTATCCTCGATCCGACTCAATACATTGTCTATTCTTCTCCAAATGAACCGGATTCTCAGAAGATTAATCCATTCGATCGGCAAGTTATTTCTCCAACGAGAAAACCAAACTCCGAGGAATCGTAAGCACAAAATTTTGAGCAAAAACCATGAATTATGATGACCGAGTTTTAAACTTTTATGCTGGCCCTGGCACTCTTTGAGGGAGTACGTCAAGGTACGGTAATCTACCCAGCAATACGACCTCTGGTAGCTGCCCGGAGAAGAGAGAAAGCGATACATTAGAAGAGTGTAAAGAAGTTGTAACAAAAAAGTGATTAATCAAAGAAGCTGTAGAAAATGACTAAAGTTGTGAGTAAGAACGACTGAAGTCGTTACTACGAACTTTAACGACTGGTGCGACTACGAACTTTAGACGTTTCTTTGAGATGAAGCTTTTTAAGAGGCTGGGTTATATGTACAAAAAATTACTTTCAGCTATGAAACCACTTGTCAAACCTCTGATTGTTCTGGGTCTGGTGCTAACCTTAGCATTAGGTCACGCTGACGGGGCTTTAGCCGCCCGGACTGGTGGGCGCATTGGTGGTGGTTCTTTTGGTGTCCCTAGCCGCACTTATTCCGGGCCTCGCAGTTATGCGCCTGGGCCTTCTGGAGGATATTATCCTTACGGTGGTGGCGGTTTTGGGTTTCCTTTCCTGATTCCATTTTTTGGATTTGGGGGCGGTTTTGGTGGTTTATTTACCATCATTATCTTCTTGAGTTTGGCTAACTTTTTGGTACAAACCTTCCGTCGTGTTAATGGTGGTGAATCTGAAGAGTTAGGATATTCCAGCAACCCGAATGTTTCTGTAGCCAAGTTACAGGTTGGTTTGTTGGCGAATGCGCGGAGTTTGCAAGCAGAACTGAATCAAATTGCCGAAAAAGCGGATACAGGTTCTCCTGAAGGTCGCGCCGAAGTGGTACAAGAAGCTACATTAGCTTTGTTGCGCCATCCCGAATACTGGGTTTATGCAGGTGCGGAAAGTCAACAAGCACGTTTAGCTGGTGCAGAAGCTCAATTTAATCGCTTCTCTTTAGCAGAACGGAGTAAGTTTACTTCTGAAACTCTTTCTAATATGAATAATCTGCTGAAGCAAGCTACTCCAAATGCTGCTTTACCAGCGGGTGAAACTTCTGGGGCTTTGGTAGAAACGCAACAAGAGTCAGGTGAATATATTGTAGTGACTCTGTTAGCAGCTACCTTGGGCAAAGTTGAATTACCAAAAGTGAATAGTTCAGAAGATTTACGTCAAGCTTTGCGTTTGTTTGGTGGTATTCCCGGAGATCAATTGTTAGCAATGGAAGTTCTCTGGACTCCCCAAGCAGAAGGCGATACTCTTTCTTCTGATGACATGATTGCAGAATATCCCAATTTGAAACTGATTTAATGGGGTTTTGCAAATCTCTAAAATCTGAATAATTAAAACAGGGTTGGTTAATTCTAGCCCTGTTTTTTATTATGTAAATTAATAAGTAGGTAGATATAAATAAAGTGAAAACTTTGGCGGGCAGGATGCCCACCCCACAAGAGTTGCAGCTTTCTTGTGGGGTGGGCTCTCCTAGCCCGCCCCACAAGAGTTGCAGCTTTCTTGTGGGGTGGGCATCCTGCCC
>NZ_JBHFNQ010000030.1:0-1125 GCF_041929345.1 Floridaenema aerugineum BLCC-F46 | reverse complement strand
GTATTCTTTGGCAAATTGATCGTGGGGAAAGCGAGTCATTAGGGATTTTTATACTCTATGTATTAATTATATTATTTGATGGTTCATCTATTTCAGTTAATGATATTAATCAGGGCGATCGCATAAATAACAAAACATAGTTCGATCGCATAACCAAAAACAACCCAATCGAACTTTTCCCAGCAACACAAAAAGAAAGATCGCCTTTCCTAAACTTAACTGAAAAAAGCGATATGCCTACGGCACGCTACGCGAACGCATTTTTTGCTAGTAGTGCGATCGCATAACCAAAAACAACCCGATCGCACTTTTTACCACCAAGAGAAAAAAGAATGATCGCCTTTTCTAAACTTAGCTGAAAAAAGCGATATGCAAGAGAGCACGCTACGCGAACGCATTTTTTGCTGGTAGTCCGATCGCATAACCAAAAACAACCCAATCGCACTTTTCCCACCAAAAGAAAAAAAAGATCGCCTAACTCAAAACAGTTTGATCGCACTTGCCAAAGAAACCCAGTTTTTCTAAAAAACCGAGTTTCTGAAAAGGTTATTAAGAAAATCATTCTTGATTCTATCTGCTAAACCTAGCCAATAATTCATCACGGGATAATTGCAACAGCAATGAAGTAAACTCTTCTGGTGGTAACTCTAACAAAGGAGTAACTATTGACTGTAGTTCCTCATCTAATACTCCAAAACGAACTCTGAGCAAATTTTCTACAACAATGCTTTCACCTTGTTGAATACCTTGTTGTGTAGCCTCATCTAACCTCTCTAAATAAAGCGGTGATAATTCCATAATTAACTCCCTGTCTTCTGCATCTAAGTTTTGATTTGTTTCGAGAATGACGCGCAGATTATACAATAACTCTAGCGCATTTGCTCGTAATGAGTTATCTTCTGGTAGTGCGGTCAATTCATTAATTGCTTTTTTTTGGACTGTTCCCTTACCCAAAATTCTCAGCCAGAGCGTTTCTGGAGTAGGTGGTAACTGATGAATGGCTACGATCGCAGTTTTCAACCCCTCGCCTAGTAAATAAACTCCAGGTTCCCAGTTTTCGCCATCAGAAATTGCCCTAAATTCATCTAATAAAAGTGGTGATGCTGTGGGAGTGAGAATCCATAA